>NZ_JBEXRZ010000210.1:0-12884 GCF_040613325.1 Streptomyces sp. NPDC006283
TATCCTCAGCCGTTCGTCGCCCGCGCGGCGCAAGGCCGCCTCGACCCGCCCCCGTTCGGGGCGCGCCGCCCCCTTTTGCCGGCGGCGGCCTTCTGGGCCGCCGCCTCGGTGACGGCCGCCGCCTTCTTGGCGGCGCGGCCGGTGACGGCCGCTGTCGCGTCTGCCGATTCGGTGACGACCGTCTCGTCGACCGTGGCCTTGTCTCCCGGCTTGGTCTGCTTGCGTGCCGCCCGGTGGGGCGCGGCCTTCGTGGACGCCGGCGCACCTGCGGCCGCCTCCTTGGCAGCGGCCTTCCTGGCCGCCGCCTTGGTGACGGCCGCTTTCCTGGAAGCGGCCTTTCCCGGCGCGGCTTCGACGCCGGACGCGTCGTTGGCGGCGGTCTTCTTGTGGGCCGGCGTCTCCTTGGTGGCCGGGACTCTCTTCCCGGAGATCCGGTCCTTGCCCGCCGCTCCCTTGTCGACCGCGTCCACGGTGGCCGACGACTGTTTCCGCGCCGGCTTCGTGGCGGACTCCTTACTCGCGGTCTTTCGGGGTGTGGTTGTCGAGGCGGGCTTCCGCTCAGTCGCTACCGCGGTGGCGGCACGCGCGGACGCCGTCTTCTCGGCAGTCTTCTTCGCCACCATGGCCGCGGCCCCTTCACATATTGTGATCTTGCTCGCGAATCGTGCTGGGACGATAAATCGACCCCAGCGCCGCGGCAACGGGGCACGCCGCCGGTCGGACCCGTCCCGGGCTGCGAGAAGTCGAACCTGCATCCGTTGTGCCCAGCTCTCCGCCGGGTAATCCGCCCCCCGCGCCGCACAACACCCCGGCCGCGCCCCGTGTGGCCATTCGGGTCAACGGCGGCACGGGGCAAAACCGGTCGGCCGCTCCCCTTACGGGCCCTTACACTGGGCGCAGCGAAAGGCGTGGATGGGGACCAGTAGCGTCGTACGCAGCCATGAGCGACCCGGGGACGGTGAGAGCCCGGGGGCGAGCGCGGCGTGAAGCATCACCCCGGAGCCGCCGGAAGAAAGCCGCGGACTTCCGCGGCCGGTAGAACCGGCGTCGCGACCTCAATGAGGGGGCGGTGTCCTGTGCACCGCCAAGGAGGGTGGTACCGCGGGAGCCGCGCAGCGTCGGCGCTCTCGTCCCTCCGACGGACCGACGAACAGTCCCGCCGGAGGAGACCGCCGATGACGCCGCCGCAGTACCGTCAGGTACCCGCCCAGGTAGACCTGCCCGCGCTCGAGCACGCCGTGCTCGACTTCTGGCGCGAGAGCAAGATCTTCGCCAAAAGCCTGGAGCAGTCCGAGGGCCGCCCCGAGTGGGTGTTCTACGAGGGCCCGCCCACGGCGAACGGCATGCCCGGCGCTCACCACATCGAGGCCCGCGTCTTCAAGGACGTCTTCCCGCGCTTCCGCACGATGCGCGGGTACCACGTGGGCCGCAAGGCCGGCTGGGACTGCCACGGTCTGCCGGTCGAGCTCGCCGTCGAGAAGGAGCTCGGCTTCTCCGGCAAGAAGGACATCGAGGCGTACGGCATCGCCGAGTTCAACGCCAAGTGCCGCGAGTCGGTGACCCGGCACACGGACGCGTTCGCCGAGCTGACGACGCGCATGGGGTACTGGACCGACCTCGACGACCCGTACCGCACCATGGACCCGGACTACATCCAGTCGGTGTGGTGGTCGCTGAAGGAGATCTTCAACAAGGGCCTGCTGGTACAGGACCACCGCGTCGCCCCCTGGTGCCCGCGCTGCGGCACCGGCCTGTCGGACCACGAGCTCGCCCAGGGCTACGAGACGGTCGTCGACCCGTCCGTCTTCGTGCGCTTCCCGCTGACGAGCGGCCCGCTGGCCGGCGAGGCGGCGCTGCTGGTGTGGACGACGACGCCATGGACCCTGGTGTCCAACACAGCGGTCGCCACCCACCCGTCGGTCACCTATGTCGTCGCGACGAACGGCGAGGAGAAGCTGGTCGTCGCCGAGCCGCTGCTGGAGAAGGCACTCGGCGAAGGATGGGAGGCGACCGGGCAGACGTTCACCGGTGCGCAGATGGAGCGCTGGAGCTACCAGCGCCCGTTCGAGCTGGTCGAGTTCCCGAGCGTCAGCGAGGGAACCGACGGGCAGGCTGAGGCGCACTACGTCGTCAACGCCGACTACGTGACCACCGAGGACGGTACGGGCCTGGTCCACCAGTCCCCCGCCTTCGGTGAGGACGACCTCAAGGTCTGCCGCTCCTACGGCCTGCCCGTCGTCAACCCGGTACGCCCCGACGGCACCTTCGAGGAGGGCGTCCCGCTGGTCGGCGGCGTCTTCTTCAAGAAGGCCGACGAGGCACTGACCGCAGACCTCCAGGCGCGCGGTCTGCTCTTCAAGCACATCCCGTACGAGCACAGTTATCCGCACTGCTGGCGCTGCCACACCGCGCTGCTGTACTACGCGCAGCCGTCCTGGTACATCCGCACCACCGCGGTCAAGGACCGGCTGCTCGCGGAGAACGAGGCCACCAACTGGTTCCCCGACTCGGTCAAGCAGGGCCGCTACGGGGACTGGCTCAACAACAACATCGACTGGGCGCTCTCCCGCAACCGCTACTGGGGCACCCCGCTGCCGATCTGGCGCTGCGAGGAGGACCACCTCACCTGCGTGGGCTCGCTCGCCGAGCTGACGGAGCTGACCGGCACCGACCAGTCGGGCCTCGACCCGCACCGCCCGTTCATCGACGAGGTCACCTTCGCCTGCCCGCAGTGCTCCGGTACCGCGACGCGTGTGCCGGAGGTCATCGACGCCTGGTACGACTCGGGCTCGATGCCGTTCGCGCAGTGGGGCTACCCGTACAAGAACAAGGAGATCTTCGAGAAGCGCTACCCGGCGCAGTTCATCTCGGAGGCGATCGACCAGACCCGCGGCTGGTTCTACACGCTGATGGCCGT
The DNA here is from genome assembly GCF_040613325.1 of Streptomyces sp. NPDC006283. Classification (NCBI taxonomy): domain Bacteria; kingdom Bacillati; phylum Actinomycetota; class Actinomycetes; order Kitasatosporales; family Streptomycetaceae; genus Streptomyces; species Streptomyces sp. NPDC006283. The sequence goes on from NZ_JBEXRZ010000210.1 coordinate 2,918, forward strand.
CGGCACGCTGGTCTTCGACAAGTCCTCGTACGAGAACGTGGTCTGCCTCGGCCACATCCTCGCCGAGGACGGCCGCAAGATGTCCAAGCACCTGGGCAACATCCTCCAGCCCATCCCGCTGATGGACCAGCACGGCGCGGACGCGGTCCGCTGGTTCATGGCGGCCGGCGGCTCCCCGTGGGCGGCGCGGCGCGTGGGCCACGGCACCATCCAGGAGGTCGTGCGCAAGACGCTGCTGACGTACTGGAACACGGTCGCCTTCCAGGCCCTGTACGCCCGTACGTCCGGCTGGGCCCCCTCGGCGTCCGACCCGGCGCCGGCCGAGCGCACGGTCCTGGACCGCTGGCTGCTCTCCGAGCTGCACGCGCTCGTGGACCAGGTCACGCAGGCCATGGAGGCGTACGACACCCAGCGCGCCGGCAAGCTGCTCTCCGCCTTCGTCGACGACCTGTCGAACTGGTACGTGCGCCGGTCTCGCCGCCGCTTCTGGCAGGGCGACGCGGCGGCGCTGCGGACGCTGCACGACGTGGTCGAGACCGTCACGCGGCTGATGGCCCCGCTGACCCCGTTCATCACCGAACGGGTCTGGCAGGACCTGGTCGTGCCCGTCGCGCCGGACGCCCCCGAGTCCGTCCACCTCTCCTCCTGGCCGGTGGCCGATCTGGACGCGATCGACCCGACGCTCTCGTCCCAGATGGCGCTGGTGCGCCGCCTGGTCGAGCTGGGACGCGCGACGCGCGCGGAGTCGGGCGTCAAGACCCGTCAGCCGCTGTCGCGCGCGCTGGTGGCCGCGTCCGGCTTCTCCGCGCTCTCGGAAGAGCTCCAGGCGCAGATCACGGAGGAGCTGAACGTCTCCTCGCTCGCCTCCCTCTCGGAGGTCGGCGGCTCGCTCGTCGACACGACCGCGAAGGCGAACTTCCGTGCGCTGGGCAAGCGCTTCGGCAAGGGCGTCCAGGACGTGGCGAAGGCGGTCGCCGCCGCCGATGCCGCGGCGCTCTCCCTGGCCCTGCGCTCGGGCGAGGCGTCCCTCGAGGTCAACGGCGAGACGATCACGCTGTCGCCGGAGGAGGTCATCATCACGGAGACGCCCCGCGAGGGCTGGTCCGTGGCGTCCGACTCGGGCGCGACGGTCGCACTGGATCTCGAGATCACGCCGGAGCTGCGGCGGGCCGGTCTGGCCCGTGACGCGATCCGCCTGATCCAGGAGGCCCGCAAGAACAGCGGCCTCGACGTCGCCGACCGGATCGCGCTCCGCTGGTCCTCGACGGACCCGGAGGTGACGTCGGCCCTCACGGACCACGCGTCCCTGATCGCGGACGAGGTCCTCGCGACGGACTTCGCGAACGGCGAGGCGGACGGATCGTACGGCGACCCGTTCACGGACGAGGGCCTGTCCCTGGCCTTCCGCCTCCGCAAGGCATAACGGCACCCCCGCCCCGCCCCGGGCCCGGCCACGCAGGTGGCCGGGCCCGGTCGCTTTTCCCCTCCCCGCCCCTTCCCGTGCCCAAGGGGCAACCGCAGCCCGTCCGGGGCACTCCTCCCTACGCCTGGCGGCGTGGAATCCCCCACCCACGGCCGCAGGCCGTAGGGGGAGATCGAGGGCGCCGCGCGGAGCGCGGTACGGGTCCGGGCGGAGACCGGTTGGGGAAGGGGCGGGAGGGGAGCAGCCACGCGGGGCCGAACACCCCCGCACCCACGCGCCCCCGCCTCCACGCAAAAGGCCGGGCCCGGAGTGCATTCGCACCCCGGGCCCGGCCCCGCAGTCTGCCGACGGCTACGCGCGCTGCGCGCGCGTCCCCGTCAGTTGTCGTCCTCGTCGATCAGGAAGCCCCGCATCGGCGAAGGCGCCTGCTGCATCGGCTGCGGCGCCTGCGGCCGCACCGGCGCCATCGGCTGGGTCATCGCCGGTGACATCTGCTGCTGGCCGCCGTACGACGGGCCGCCCTGCGAGGGGCCGCCGTGGCCGCCCATCGTCTGGCCGCCACCGTAGGACGGGGCGCTCGCGCCGGCCGGAGCCATGGACGGCGCCGGGGACGGCGGCAGCGACGCGGCCGCCGGGGTACGCGGCGGGGCCAGCGAGTCGTCGGCCTGGGTCTCCAGCTGGCGCAGCTGGCTCTCCAGGTACGACTTCAGACGCGTGCGGTACTCGCGCTCGAAGCCCCGCAGGTCCTCGACCTTGCGCTCCAGCGTGGCGCGCGCGGACTCGAGGGAGCCCATCGCGACGCGGTGCTTCTCCTGCGCGTCCCGCTCGAGGGCGTCGGCCTTGGCGCGGGCGTCCCGCTCCAGGCCCTCGGCGCGCGAGCGCGCCTCGCCGACGATCTTGTTGGCCTCGGAACGGGCCTCGGCGATCGCCTGGTCGGCGGTCTGCTGGGCAAGGGACAGGACGCGCGCGGCGCTGTCACCGCCGGGGCCCTGACCCATCGGACCGGGACCCTGCGGGCCGCCGTGACCGCCCATGGGGCCACCCATCGGGCCGCCCATGGGACCGCCCTGCATCGGGCCGGGGCCCATCGGGCCGCCCTGCGGGCCCCCGTGGCTCGGACCGGCAGGCAGCTGCGGCGCACCACCGGGCAGCTGGGGCGGACCCATCTGCGGGGGCTGCTGCTGGACCGGCGGTCCGGATATGGCGGCGGGGACGGGGGCACCGGGACCGCCCGGGCCACGGCCGTCCTGCGGCTCCGGAGGTTTACGCATGCCCTGCTGCTGGTTCTGGGCGGCCGCACGGGTCGCCGCGGCCAGCTTCGCGCGCAGGTCCTCGTTCTCACGGAGCAGACGGGTCAGCTCGGACTCGACCTCGTCGAGGAAGGCATCGACCTCGTCCTCGTCATAGCCTTCTCGGAGGCGGACGGTCGTGAACTGCTTGTTCCGCACGTCCTCGGGAGTCAGCGGCATCTCTTCTTCACCTCTACGTAGTCGTCGGCAGTCGGCAGGACCGTATCGCTCACATCGAGTTCCCCACTCCACGAACGATGGAGATCAGGATGTAGACGATGATCATCAGAACGAAGAAGGACAGGTCGAGTGCCACGCCCCCGAGACGCAACGGCGGGATGAATCGCCGCAAAAGCTTGAGCGGTGGATCGGTGACAGTGTAGGTGGCCTCCAGAACGACCACCATCGCCTTGCCGGGTTGCCATGAACGGGCGAACTGAAAGACGTAGTCCATGACGAGCCGGAAGATCAGGACGACAAGGAAGCACATCAGCGCGATGTAGACCACCTGTAGTGCGACGCTCATCCCGCGCTTCCCTCTCCCCTGGATCCCATCTCAGCCGGCCCTACGGCCGGGTCGTTCCCGGTGTCGTTTCTCAGCTCTGGTTGAAGAACCCGCCCTCTGCGATGCGGGCCTTGTCTTCCGCCGTGACATCGACGTTAGCAGGCGACAACAGGAACACCTTCTGCGTCACTCGCTCAATGCTGCCATGGAGACCGAAGACGAGTCCCGCGGCAAAGTCGACAAGTCGCTTCGCATCGGTGTCGTCCATCTCCGTGAGGTTCATGATCACCGGGGTGCCCTCGCGGAAGTGTTCCCCGATGGTACGGGCCTCGTTGTAGGTCCGCGGATGCAGTGTGGTGATGCGGTAGGGCTCCCGCTCGGACACGACCTTGGGCATGATCACCGGTGCGCTCTTCTCCATGCTCGGGCGTTCAGGTGTGATGGATGCCACGGGGGCGATCCGTGCCGGACGGCCACTGTCGACAGGCAGGGCGACCGGCTCACGCGGGGCGGGCGGCGCCGGCACTCGCACCGGCTCCTCGCGCTCCATCTGGCGGGGGGGCTGGTGCCGCCGGTGATCCCGCTCGGGCTCCGGCTCGGGTTCGAAGTCGTCATCGGGGTCGAAGCCCCGGCCGTCGTACCCATCGTCCTCCACGAGGCCGAGGTAGACCGCCATCTTGCGCATCGCGCCGGCCATTCTCTGAGTCCTCCGCTCTGTGGTGGATCGGCATTCGTCACCAAGTGCCCGCGATCCACTCGGTCCGCCCGCCTTGGGCGGGAATGACCATATTTTCTACTGTGGTCCGACTTGCTTCGCGACGTTACCCGAGCCGGGGTCGGACTCCGAGTACCGCCGTACCGACGCGCACATGTGTCGCTCCGGCCGCCACGGCCTGCTCGAGGTCCGCACTCATCCCTGCTGACACCATGTTCGCAGTCGGATGAGCCGCGCGCAGGCTTGATGCGAATTCCATCAGCCGCTCGAACGCCGCCTGTTGCCGTCCCGCGTACGGTCCGGCGAGCGGCGCGACAGTCATCAGACCGTCGAGCCGCAGTCCTGGTGAGCCGGCGACGGCCGCCGCCAACTCCTCGATACCGTCCGGCGCGACGCCGCCCCGGTCGCCCTGCCGGCCGGACTCGGCGTCCAGGGCGACCTGGATCAGACAGCCCAGCTCCCGCTCGGCGCGCACCGCGGCGGTGGAGAGGGCGGAAACGAGCTTGCGCCGGTCGACCGACTGCACCACATCGGCATAACTCGCGACAGAACGGACCTTATTGGTCTGCAACTGGCCGACGAAATGCCAGTGGAGATTCAGATCCGCGCATGCCGCGGCCTTGGGGGCCGCGTCCTGATCACGGTTCTCCGCTACATGACGCACACCGAGTTCATGGAGGATGCGCACATCGCTCGCCGGATAGGTCTTGGTGACCACAATGAGGGTCACCTCGTCACGCCCTCGACCCGCGGCCGCGCACGCGGCGGAGATACGTTCCTCCACCGCCGCGAGATTTGCGGCGAGTTCGGTTCTGCGGTCGGTCATGGGGTTTCCCGGTCCTCCAGCCAGACGTATCCGGCGAGCCGCCCGGTCGTGCGGTCGCGGCGGTACGAGTAGTGGTCGCGCGATTCGAGTGTGCAGACCGCCGACTGCCGCCGGTCGCGCACCCCGAGCGCCTCGAGCTGGGCGTGCACCCCGGCCGTGACGTCGACGGCCGGGGTGCCCCAGCTCGTCTCCGACCAGGCGGCCGGCTCGACCGCTGCCACTTCGGACCGCATTTGCTCGGGAACTTCGTAACAGCGACCGCAAACGGCGGGTCCGGTACGGGCGATGATGCGTTCCGGCTGCGCGCCGAGTGCCTTCATCGCCTCGACCGTGGCCGGCACGATGCCCGCGATCATGCCGGGACGGCCGGCGTGCGCCGCGCCCACCACCCCGGCGACGGGATCGGCGAACAGGACGGGGGTGCAGTCGGCGGTGAGCACGGCGAGAGCCAGACCGCGCCGTGCGGTGACCACACCGTCGACGGCCGCGCCGGGCGAATCCCCCCACGGACCGTCGACCACGGCCACGTCCCGGCCGTGGACCTGGTTCATCCAGACCACCGCCCCCGGGTCCAGCCCCAGGGACTTGGCGGCGATCGACCGGTTGGCCAGCACGGCCTCGGGGTCGTCGCCGACGGCGCCGCCGAGGTTCAGCTCCTCGTACGGAACGGCGCTCACCCCGCCCCACCTGTCGGTGAAGGCGAAGTGCGCGCCGCTCTCGTGTATCGCGTCGTGCCGCACTGTCACTTCAGGAAATCCGGGACATCCAGCTCTTCGGCCTGGCTGTCCGGGTAGGGGCGGGCCGGCGGTACCTGGGCCGGGCCGGACGACCCGAGCTCACTGGCGATCGGCGCCGGCTCGGGGGACGCGGGCTCCTCGCGGACGGGCACGGTGCCGAGCCCGCCGGTGGAACGGGAGCCGTCGTTGCTCCGCGCCGGAGCCGAGGACTGCTCCTCGCGCTTGTTCGAGGCGGAACCGATCACGTTCTCCCGGCGGGTCGGCGGCTGGCCGCCGTCGAAGCCGGCCGCGATGACGGTGACCCGCACCTCGTCGCCGAGCGCATCGTCGATGACCGCGCCGAAGATGATGTTCGCCTCGGGGTGGGCGGCCTCGCTCACCAGCTGGGCGGCTTCGTTGATCTCGAAGAGACCGAGGTCCGAACCGCCGGAGATGGAGAGCAGCACACCGCGGGCGCCGTCGATCGACGCCTCGAGCAGCGGCGAGGAGATCGCCATCTCCGCCGCGGCTACCGCACGGTCGTCGCCACGCGCCGAGCCGATGCCCATGAGGGCCGAGCCTGCCTCCGACATCACGGACTTGACGTCGGCGAAGTCGAGGTTGATCAGACCCGGGGTCGTGATGAGGTCGGTGATGCCCTGGACACCCGACAGCAGCACCTGGTCCGCGGACTTGAACGCGTCCAGCACACTGACCTGACGGTCGGAGATGGACAGCAGGCGGTCGTTGGGGATGACGATGAGGGTGTCGACCTCTTCGCGGAGCTCGGCGATGCCGTCCTCCGCCTGGTTCGCCCGGCGCCGGCCCTCGAAGGTGAACGGACGGGTGACCACGCCGATCGTCAGGGCGCCCAGCGAGCGGGCGATGTTGGCGACGACGGGTGCGCCGCCGGTGCCGGTGCCGCCGCCTTCTCCGGCGGTGACGAAGACCATGTCGGCCCCCTTGAGGACCTCCTCGATCTCCTCGCGGTGGTCCTCTGCCGCCTTGCGACCGACTGCCGGATTCGCTCCGGCGCCGAGGCCACGGGTGAGTTCGCGGCCGACGTCGAGCTTGACGTCGGCGTCGCTCATCAACAGCGCCTGCGCGTCCGTGTTGATAGCGATGAACTCGACGCCCTTGAGACCGACCTCGATCATTCGGTTGATGGCATTGACACCACCGCCGCCGACACCGATGACCTTGATGACTGCGAGGTAGTTCTGCGGTGCTGCCACGTCGAAGGCCTCTCGCCTCGAGTTACGTGTCGTCGCTTCGCGGGACCGCGCTGCGACGACTGATGTCGAATTGGGACGGCCCGACCAGCCCGGCTGCCGACCCGAACCCTAACTCTGAAGTTTAGGGTTACCAGTGTGTCTGTTCCCTGGACTCTTCCGAACAGGACACTAAGTCGACAAGTGGCGCCCGTTCAACGAACACGCCGAACCTCCCGTTTTTCTTTTCACCCTATGTGATCACGCACAGCAATGACCAACCAGGGTGCTGGCCAGCACAGATGAGCGTCAACTCCCCGATACGGCAGGGGCGCTGGGGGCGCTCACGTCGAAGTGCCCGGCTTTGGGAGCTGCTTTCATGAGTGCTGTGAGCGCACGGGCCTTCGCCTCGCCCGCCTCCGGACTCCCCCACACGACGCGGCGGCCGCCGCTCAACTCCAGGGAAATGTAGTCATATGAGACTACTTTCATGCTCTTCAGGTCGGCTGCGACCTTTGTGGGGAGTTCGCTCCTGACGCGGACCGCCTCCGCGACAAGCCGGTCGGCGCCGAAACGGTTCAGGCTCGCCGATCCGTCAACTTCCAACCCCAGCAGGGGAACACCCTTCGGCGCCGTGGCGACCGTGGCGAATTGGACGCTCTCCGCGTCCACTTCGACGAACTTTGCACCCTTTTCCAGCAGCAGGACCGGCTTTCGCTCCGTCACGGCCAGTTCGATCCCGTGCGGCCAGGACCGCTCGACCTCCACCGAGTCGATGCGCGGCAGTTCCCGCCGCAGCCTGGCCTCGATGGCGTCGGTGTCGACCGAGATGAGCGGCGCCCCGAGGGGGACGGCCGCAACGGTCTCGACCTCGCGCGGCGTGAGCACCTCGGTGCCGGTGGTCTCGACGTGTTCGGCCCGCAGCCACGCGGAACCATAGAGCAGCCAGATCACACCGGCGACGGCGATCAGGGCGCCGAAAGCGATCAACAGGGAGCGGGTGCCGGGCCGCCGGAACCGCTCGGCCGCAGGGCCCTTGCGGGGCGGGCGGACCTTGCCGCCGGGTTCGCCGGGGCCGCCCTTGGGCCCCAGCGAACCACGCTCCGCGGTGGTCGGTCCGGCCACGCTCCCTGCCTTCTCACGCCTGGCGGCGTGCCGCAATCGCCTCGTACACCATGCCGACGAGCAGTTCGTCGGCGTCCCTGCGGCCGAACTCGGCGGCCGCACGGGACATCTCGTACAACCGGTGGGGATCGGCGAGCACCGGAAGGACGTTGCCCTGGACCCACTCGGGGGTCAGTTCCGCGTCGTCGACCAGCAGCCCACCGCCGGCCTTCACCACCGGCTGGGCGTTGAGCCGCTGTTCACCATTGCCGATCGGCAGCGGTACGTAGGCGGCGGGCAGTCCCACGGCGGAGAGTTCGGCGACGGTCATCGCGCCCGCGCGGCAGAGCATCATGTCGGCCGCGGCGTACGCGAGATCCATCCGGTCCACGTACGGTACCGGCACATAGGGCGGCATACCGGGCATGTTGTCCACGCGTGGCAGCTCGTTCTTCGGTCCGACCGCGTGCAGGATCTGGATGCCCGAGCGCTGGAGCACCGGGGCGATCTGCTGGATCACCTCGTTGAGGCGGCGGGCGCCCTGCGAGCCGCCCGAGACCAGCAGCGTCGGCAGGTTGGGGTCGAGACCGAAGGCCGCGCGCGCCTCGGGGCGGACCCGGGCGCGGTCGAGCGTCGCGATGGTGTGGCGCAGCGGGATGCCGATGTAGCGGGAGTTGCGCAGCTTGCTGTCCGGCGTGGCGACGGCGACCCCCGCGGCGTACCGCGAGCCGATCTTGTTGGCGAGGCCGGGACGGGCGTTGGCCTCGTGGACGACGATCGGCACGCCGAGGCGCTTGGCGGCCAGATAGCCGGGCAGGGCGACATAACCGCCGAAGCCGACGACGCAGTCGGCCTTGGTGCGCTCCAGGATCTGCTCGGCGGCCTTGATGGTGCCGCGGAGCCGCCCGGGGACCGTGATCAGCTCGGGGGTCGGCTTACGTGGCAGCGGTACGGCGGGGATGAGGGCCAGCTCGTAGCCCCGCTCGGGCACGAGCCTGGTCTCCAGGCCCCGCTCCGTACCGAGGGCCGTGATGCCCACGGATGGGTCCTGCCTGCGCAGGGCGTCCGCGAGGGCGAGCGCGGGCTCGATGTGGCCGGCGGTCCCCCCACCGGCGAGTACGACATGCACCGAAATTCACCGCTCTCCGGACGGACGCTTCTTGACGCGCCGTCTCATCGTCTTCCATCTCACCCCGGGCCTCCGCACGGCCAGGGCCGCCTTCGCCGCGGGATCCTCTCGCGCGAAGGCGATCAGCAGCCCGACGGCGAACATCGTCGGCAGCAGCGCGGACCCCCCGTAGGAGAACAGCGGCAGCGGGACGCCGGCGATCGGCAGCAGACCGAGCACCGCACCGATGTTGACCATGGCCTGGGCCGTGATCCACGTGGTGACGCCTCCCGCCGCGTACCTCACGAAGGGGTCCTCCGTGCGTCCGGCGACGCGGATACCCGCATAGCCTAGAGCCGCGAACAGGGCGAGCACCGACAGCGTCCCCGCCAGGCCCAGTTCCTCCCCGGCGATGGCGAAGATGAAGTCGGTGTGCGGTTCGGGTAGTTGGCCCCATTTTTCCACACTTGCTCCGAGGCCGGAACCGAACCATCCGCCAGAGGCAAGAGCATAGATGCCGTGCACAGCCTGCCAGCACTCGCCTTCCGGACCGAGGTCGATGGCGCCGATGCAGGACAGCCGGGACATCCGGTTCTCGTTGGTCCTGATGAGCAGCAGACCCACGAAACCGGCGATGCCGAGGACCCCCGCGAAGAGCCGGGTGGGCGCTCCGGCCAGCCACAGCAGTCCGAACAGGATGGCGGTCAGGATGATCGCCGTGCCCATGTCGCCGCCGAGCATGATCAGGCCGAGGAGGAGGAAGGCGATGGGGACGAGCGGCACCAGCAGGTGCTTCCACTGGGTCAGCAGCCGCCGGTCCTGCTTGCGGGCGAGCAGGTCCGCGCCCCACAGGATGAGCGCCAGCTTGCCGAACTCGCTGGGCTGGAGCTGGAACGGACCGCCGAGGTAGATCCAGTTCTGGTTGCCGTTGACCGCGTGCCCTATCCCCGGGACCTGGACCAGGACCATCAGGAAACGACGCGATCCGAGCCGAGCTGAGCGGACGACATGCCCTACGCCATCACGCAGACCTGCTGCAGCGACGCGACCTGCGTCGCCGTGTGCCCTGT
>NZ_JBEXRZ010000211.1:0-12646 GCF_040613325.1 Streptomyces sp. NPDC006283
GTGGGGCCGGGCCGGCCCCACCCCGCCACCGCGTACCAGCCCGCACCGAGAAGGAGCCCGTGCCGTGGAACAGACCCCCGCCGTGCCGCCGCTGCTCACCGTGATGACCACGACCGACAGTGCGGACAAGGCACAGAAGCTCGCGCGGGACGCGGTCGAGGCCCGGCTGGCCGCGTGCGCGCAGATCTCCGCACCGGTGACCTCGGTCTACCACTGGCGGCAGGCGATCGAGACCGCGGAGGAGTGGCAGGTCCTCTTCAAGACGACACCGGCCTGCTACGACGCCCTCGAAGCACACCTGACCGCCGCCCACGACTACGAGACCCCGGAGATCATCGCCACCCCGGCGGTGCGTGTGAACGCGGCGTACGCGGCCTGGGTACGAGCGGAGACCGTGGCCCGATGAACGCGCGGGACCGGCTTCCGTTCTTCGTCTACGGCACTCTGCGGCCGGGCGAACGCAACCACGACCTGTTCCTGCGGGGCCGTACGACAGCGGAGCGGCCGGCCGTGCTGCCGGGCGCGCGCCTCTACGAGGGCCCCGGCTATCCGTACGCCGTCGACGACCCGGGCGGCCCGGTCGCCGTCACCGGCGAGGCGGTGACGGCGACACCCGAGGAGTACCGGCGACTGCTGTCGGCCCTCGACCAACTCGAGGAGTACACCGGCCGGCCCGGCCACCCGGACAACCTGTACGAGCGCGTGGTCCGCGACATCGTCCTCGAGGACGGCACGTCGGTCCGGGCCTGGGTCTACGTCGCCGCCGAACACATGGCCCGCGAGCTGCGCGCCCGCGGCACCCCCGTCGACGGCGGGGACTGGCGCGCAGGGGTCACCGGACGGCTGCCCGGTTGACCGACTCCACCCGCACCGCGCACACCTTGAACTCCGGCATGCGCGAGGTCGGGTCGAGCGCCGGGTTCGTCACCGTGTTGACCCGGCCCTCGCCCGGCCAGTGGAACGGCATGAACACCGTGTCCGGCCGGATCCCGGTGGTGATCCTCGCCGGCCCGCTCGCCCGGCCGCGCCGGGACACCACGGCGACCGGCTCGCCCTCTTGGACACCGAGGCGCTCCGCCAGCTGCGGATGCAGCTCGACGAACGCCCCGGGCGCGGCGGTGTTCAGCTCGTCCACCCGCCTGGTCTGCGCCCCCGACTGGTACTGGGCGACCACCCGCCCGGTCGTCAGCAGCACCGGATACTCGGCGTCGGGTTCCTCGGCGGCCGGCCGGTGCCCCACGGAAACGAACCTCGCCCGCCCGTCAGGGGTGGCGAACCGGTCGAGGAACAGACGCGGCGTCCCGGGATGCACGCCGGCCTCCTGCGGGTCCTCCCCTTCCGGGCAGGGCCAGAACACGCCGTTCTCCTCGGCGATCCTGCGGTAGGTGATGCCCGAGTAGTCGGCCGGACCGCCCGCGGACGCCCGCCGCAACTCCTCGAAGACCTCCTCCGGGTCGGCCGGGAAGCCCTTCTCGTGCCCGAGCAGCGCGGCGAGCGCGCTGAGCACCTCGAGATCGCTGCGCACCCCCTCCGGCGCGTCGAGCGCCTTGCGGCGCAGCAGCACCCGGCCCTCCAGGTTGGTCGTCGTGCCGGTCTCCTCCGCCCATTGGGTCACCGGCAGCACCACGTCCGCGAGCGCCGCCGTCTCCGACAGCACCACGTCCGCGACGGCCAGGAAGTCCAGCGACGTGAGCCGCCCCTCGACGTGCGCGGCGCGCGGCGCGGAGACGACCGGGTTCGACCCCATCAGCAGCAGCGACTTCACCTCCCCGCCCAGTGCGTCCAGCAGCTCGTACGCACTGCGTCCCGGACCGGGCAGCGACTGTGGATCGACGCCCCACACACCCGCCACGTGGGCCCGCGCCGCCGGGTCGTCCAGCTTGCGGTAACCCGGCAGCTGGTCGGCCTTCTGGCCGTGCTCGCGGCCGCCCTGGCCGTTGCCCTGCCCGGTCAGACAGCCGTAGCCGGACAGCGGACGGCCCGCCCGGCCGGTCGCCAGGCACAGGTTGATCCACGCGCTCACGGTGTCCGTGCCCTTGGAGTGCTGCTCGGGGCCGCGGGCCGTCAGCACCATCGCGGACGGCGCGTCGCAGAACAGTTGCACCGCTTCGCGCAGCTGGGGCACGCCCACGCCGGTGATCCGCTCGACCAGCTCCGGCCAGTGCGCCATCGCGGCGGCCCTGGCGTCCGCCCAGCCGCTCGTACGCTCCGCGATGAACTCCTCGTCGGTGCGCCCCTGGGCCACCACTTCGTGCAGCAGGCCCAGCGCGAGCGCCAGATCGGTGCCGGGGCGCGGCGCCAGATGGAGATCGGCCTGCTCCGCCGTCTTCGTACGCCGGGGGTCGACGACGATCAGCGTGCCGCCGTTCTCCTTCAGTTCGGTGAGATAGCGCAGCGCGGGCGGCATCGTCTCGGCGAGGTTGGAGCCGACGAGGACGACACAGCCGGTCTTGGGGATGTCCTCGAGCGGGAACGGCAGCCCGCGGTCGAGGCCGAACGCCTTGTTGTGCGCGGCCGCCGCCGACGACATGCAGAAACGGCCGTTGTAGTCGATCTGCGAGGTGCCGAGCACGACCCGGGCGAACTTCCCGAGCGTGTACGCCTTCTCGTTGGTCAGCCCGCCGCCGCCGAAGACGCCCACCGCGTCGGCGCCGTACTGCTCGGTCGTACGTCGCAGCCCGTCGGCGATCGTACGCAGTGCCTCCTCCCAGGTGGCCGGCTCGAGCCGGCCTGTGGCGTGGCTTCTGACGAGCGGCCCGGTCAGGCGCACCCGGGAGGAGAGAAGGGCGGGCGACGTACGGCCCTTGCCGCACAGGGCACCCCGGTTGATGGGGAAGTCGGGGCGTTCCGCCACCTCGACGACCGGCTCGGCGGCGGAACCGGAAGCGGCTCCGCGGCGCAGATTCATGCCGCACTGCAGGGCGCAGTAGGGGCAGTGGGTCGGGGTGGTCTCGTCGCGCATGACGCCAGCGTGGAACATCCGTGTTACGCGAGCGGACGCGGCACATTACGGAAGAGGTACACCTGGCTCCGCGACCGGCCCGCGACGGCGTGAGGAGCCGCGGCGGGCGGTCGGGCGCGGGATGCCGGTCAGGTACGCCGGCCGTCGTCGGTCGCCGCCCACGGGTGCAGCGGCTGCCGGCCCCGCGTCAGGCGCGGCGGCCGAGCATCGCCAGCAGCCTGGACTGCGGGTCGTCCCCCGGCGGCGGCTCGATCGGCGGGGCGAAGAGCCCGGACTTCGAGAGCTCCGCCGCGTAAGGGGCGACCTCCTCCAGGGCGAAGGCCACCAGCGCGTCCGGAAGCCGCTCCTCCGCGCCGATCCCGCGGGACAGGTCCCAGGCGTGCACCACCGCGTCGCTGATCATCTGGGCGCAGTACGCCGTGGCAGGCGTCTCCCCGTACGACAGCTGCACGGGCCCCTCCAGCGCCCCCTCTGCCGAGAACGCCTTGTGGGCGGCGCGGGCGGCCGCGTCCCAGGTACGGCGGGGATGCTCGCCGAGGACGTCGCCGTCGTACGCGTCCCCGATGTCCTCGATGGTGGCCTGCTCCGTCACCAGATCGGGCACCCACAGCTGCTCGGCGGTGAGGTGATTGACGAGATCGCGCACCGACCACTCGGTGCACGGGGTCGGTTCGTCCCACTGGTCGTCCCGCACGGCGTGCACCCGGTCGGTGAAGAGGGCGAGCGCCTCGGTGTGCCGCGTCAGCAGCGTTGCCGCGTCTTTTCTCATACCGCTCACTTTTGCGCGCCGGGGATGCGGATGCGAGCGGGCGCGTCCGCGCGCCTTGGGTGTTTCAGAGCGGCCTGTCAGCGCCGCGCGTCCGCGAGAGCGTTCCGGACACCCGGTTCCTGCGCGCCCAGGAACCGCGGATCCGGCCGGAACACGGCGTCCAGCGACGCTTTTCCCGCCGCGAACATCTCGCGCGCACTGCCGTAGTACCAGGTCGCGTCATGCGGTTCCGCGACCCCGACGCCGTACGAGTCGACACCGGCCGACCGGCACAGCGCGACGGCCCGCCGCACGTGGAAGCCCTGCGTGACGAGCAGGGCCCGCTCCACCCCGAAGATCTTCTTCGCCCGTACGCACGAGTCCCAGGTGTCGAAACCGGCGTAGTCGCTGACGATCCGGTCGTCCGGCACACCGCGCTCGGTCAGGTACGTCCGCATGGCGTCCGGCTCGTCGTACTCCACCCGGCTGTTGTCACCGGTGACCAGCACCACCTCGGCCTTGCCGGTCCGGTACAGCTCGGCGGCGGCGTCCAGCCGGTGGGCGAGGTAGGGGGAGGGCCGGCCCTGCCACAGCCCGGCGCCGAAGACGAGGGCGACGTCCTGGGCCGGCGCGTCGGCCACCGTACGGATCCGGCCGTCGGCGACGGCGTGCATCCACGTCATGGGCACGAGCCCGAGCACGCAGCCGAGCATCACCGCCTGCACGACGAGTCGCCGCTTCTTCGTTGCTCTCACGCCGAGTCAGACGACGGACGAGGTAAAACGGTTCGTCTCCTCGCCTCCCGGGTTGGGAGGATCGGCACATGATCGACGAGAGAGCGAAGACCGCCGCCCGCAACAACGCCGAATGGTGCGAGGCCATGTGCCGGGCACACGGGCTCCCCGGCACGTACGGCGCCCGCGCCTGGACCAACGCGCGCCGCACGCCGATGCTCTACCCCGACGCGGTGACGCTGACGGCGGAAGCCACGGCGGACGACATCCTGGACGCGGTCGATCTGACCACCCCCGGCTGCTCGGTCAAGGACAGTTTCGCGTCGCTGGACCTGTCCGCTGCGGGCTTCGACGTCCTCTTCGAGGCGCAGTGGCTGCACCGTCCCGCGGATCTGCCGGCGCCTGCGGCACCCGAGGGCGTCGAATGGGCTCGCGTCGCCACCCCCGCCGAACTGGCCGAATGGGCGACGGCCTGGGACGCCGACGAGGGCCTCGCGGACCTGTTCCGCACGGAACTGCTCGCCGCCCCCGAAGCCGCCTTCCTCACGGGCCGAGCCGCCGGCCGCGTGGTGGCGGGCGCGGTGGTGAGCGTCACCGGGGGAGGGGCAACGGCAGGCGTGTCCAACCTCTTCACGACGGACGACGACCTCGGCGCGGCGTGGGCGGGCTGCTTGTCGACGGTGGCGAAGGAGTGGCCGGGAAGTCCGGTGGTGGGCTACGAGAGCGGCGACGCGCTGGCTGCGGCGCGGGCGGCGGGGTGCGTACCGACGGGACCGCTGCGGGTCTGGCTGGCGCGGTAGCCCCTCGGAGGCGTCTTACCCACACCGCTCCTTCCCGCTGTACCGATGTGCGGCTCCGCCGCGCCGGCGGGCTTCGACCCGGACCCGTACCGCGCTCGGCGCGGGTCCGGAAGTTGCCGGTCCTGGCGGGACTCGGCCCCCGAGCCCCGCGCCTCGAAGGGCCGGTGAGGCCGGTTTCGAGCCAGTCCGGGCCCGGGACTCGGCCCCCGAGCCCCGCGCCTCGAAGGGCCGGTGAGGCCGGTTTCCAGCCAGTCCGGGCGCGGGAGACGCCCCCGTGGCCCGGCCCGCCCGTGAGGCGCACGCAAAGACCCGTCACCCTCACGCAACAACCCCGCAACCTACGCCCGGCACCATCGGTGCATGACGGAGCCGGAACACCTTCGTGAGTCCCCGCCCCTCCCCAGCGCCGCCTCCGGCGCAGTCGTCGACGCCGCCGACACCGCCCCGCACTTCGACACCGCCGTCGAAATGCTCACGCGTATCACCGCTCAGCTCGGCACCCAGCTGAGTCACGTCCGACTGAACGGAACCCGCCACGCATGCCCCGCAGCCGCCCCGCCCACGCCCCCCGCGCCACCCACACCACCCACGAGAACGCGCCCGCGCTCGTCGCCGTCGCCCACGGCAGCCGTGACCCGCGTGCCCTGGCCACCGTCACCGCGCTCCTCGACCGTGTCCGCGAGCTCCGGCCCGGGCTCGATGTCCGTCTCGGCCACATCGAGCTGAACGAGCCGCTGCTGCCCGACACCCTCGCCGGGCTGGCGCACCGCCCCGCCGTGCTCGTGCCGCTCCTGCTGAGCCGCGGCCACCACGTCAAGCACGACATCCCGCAGGCCGCCGCGCGGACGGCGGGCGCCGACATCCGCATCGCCCGCCCGCTGGGCCCGCATCCGTTCCTCGTGGAGGCGCTCGGCTCCCGCCTGACCGAGGCGGGCTGGAGTGCCGAGGACGGCACGAGTCGCAGCGCGGGTGTTGTTCTCGCGTCGGCCGGCTCGCGCGACCCGGAGTCCGCGCAGGACACCCGGCGCATGGCGGAGCTGCTCGGCGAGCGGCTCGGCGGCGTACCGGTCGTCGCCGCCTACGCCTCCGCCCTCGCGCCCACCGTTCCCGCCGCGATCCGCGCGCTGACGGCCCGCGGCCGTCACCGGATCGCGGTCGCCTCGTACTTCACCGCGCCCGGCCTCTTCTCCACCCGCAGCGCCGCCGCCGCGCCGTGGATCGCCTCGGAGCCGCTGGGCACGCACCCCGCCGTCGCCAGGCTGCTGCTGCACCGCTACGACGAGGCGCGCGTCCTGCCCGGCACGGCAGGCGCCGTCCGGCGGCTGGAACTGTCCGCCGCGTAGACCCCGACTGTCGGCCGCTCCGGTTACCTTCGGTGCATGGACGGCACCACCAGCACCGCAGACACCGGCCGGGACACCGGCACCGGCCCGGCCACCGGCTCCGCCACCGGCTACGACGAAGCGGCCGCAGAGCGCTGGGCGGCCGAGCCGGACAAGCGCCCGGGCCGCACGGCCTTCCAGCGCGACCGGGCTCGCGTACTGCACTCCTCCGCGCTGCGTCGCCTCGCGGGCAAGACCCAGGTGGTGACACCCGGCACCCGCAGCCACGCCTGGGACGCCAGCCCCCGCACCCGGCTGACGCACTCCCTGGAGTGCGCCCAGGTCGGGCGCGAGCTGGGCGCGGCCCTCGGCTGCGACCCGGATCTCGTCGAGGCGGCGTGTCTCGCGCACGACATGGGCCACCCGCCGTTCGGCCACAACGGCGAACAGGCGCTGAACGAGTTCGCGCGGGACTGCGGCGGCTTCGAGGGCAACGCCCAGTCCCTCCGCCTGCTCACCCGGATCGAGCCGAAGCGCTTCGTGCACACGGAGTCGGGAGAGCCCGTCAGCGTCGGACTGAACCTCACCCGGGCCACGCTCGACGCCGCCACCAAGTACCCCTGGCCGCGCGGCGGTCACCCCACCGATCCCGGTTCGGCGAAGTTCGGCGTCTACGAGGACGATCTGCCGGTCTTCGAGTGGGCGCGTGCCGGTGCCCCCGCGTATCGCAAGTGCCTCGAGGCCCAGGTGATGGACTGGTCCGACGACGTCGCCTATTCGGTGCACGACTTCGAGGACGGCCTGCACGCCGGCCACATCGACCCCAACTGCCTCGACTCGGAGACGGAGCGCGCCGGCATCTGGTCGGTGGCCATCGGCAGGTACGTACCCGAGGACACCGACCCGCAGGAGTTGTCCGACGCGCTCGACCGGCTCGTCGACCAGGTGTGGTGGCCGCATCATTACGACGGCTCCGCGGTCGCCCAGGCGCGGCTGAAGGACGCCACCAGCCAGCTCATCGGCCGGTTCGCGCTCGCCGCGGAGGGCGCGACCCGCCAGGCGTACGGCGGCGGCAGCCTGACCCGGTACGCGGCGGAGCTGGTCGTCCCGCGCTCCACGCGCAACGAGTGCGCCGTGCTGAAGGCCGTCGCCGACCGCTATGTGATGCAGCGCGCCGAGCAGGAGGCGCTCCGCGCCGACCAGCGCATCGTGCTCGCCGAGTTGGCGCAGGCGCTCACGGCGCGTGCGCCGGAGGGGCTGGAGCCGCAGTTCCGGGCGATGTTCGAGACGGCGGCGGACGATCGGGCGCGCAAGCGGGTGATCGTCGACCAGATCGCGAATCTCACCGACGCCTCCGCCCGCACGCTGCACGCCCGTCTCACGGCGCGACGCTGAGCGCGGCGCTGGGAAACGGCGCCGAGGAACGGCGCCGAGCGCGGCGCTGCGAACAAGGAGCCAAGCGATTCGTCCGGTTTTGATATGTCCGAGGGGTACTCCCTCTTCCGCCGTATCGCTCCGTGCGGGAGGCTCGCTGAAGGCTGCGCTACGGAGAAGCAACGAGGAGGCATCACGTGGTCGACGCACATCGGACATTCGTCATCGTCGGCGGTGGACTGGCGGGAGCCAAAGCCGCCGAGACCCTCCGTGCCGAGGGGTTCACCGGACGAGTGATCCTCATCGGCGACGAGCGCGACCACCCGTACGAACGTCCACCCCTGTCCAAGGGTTACCTTCTCGGCAAGGACGAGCGCGACAGCGTCTTCGTCCACGAGCCCGGCTGGTACGCCCAGGCCGACATCGAGCTGCACCTCGGGCAGATGGTCGTCTCCATCGATCGCGAGGCACACTCGGTGCGCCTCGGCGACGGGACCGTCCTCCAGTACGACAAGCTGCTGCTTGCCACGGGAGCCGAGCCCCGTCGCCTGGACATTCCGGGCACCGACCTGGCCGGCGTCCACCACCTGCGCCGCCTCGCCCACGGCGACCGGCTGCGGCACGTGCTCGGCGCGCTCGGACGCGACAACGGCCACCTGCTCATCGCGGGCGCCGGCTGGATCGGCCTGGAGGTCGCGGCGGCGGCCCGCGGATACGGTGCGGAGGTCACGATCGTCGAACCGGAGGCGACCCCCCTCCACCAGGTCATCGGCCCCGAGCTCGGCCAGTTCTTCACCGAACTGCACCGCGAGCACGGCGTCCGCTTCCACTTCGGCGTCCGCCTCACCGAGATCACCGGGCAGGACGGCATGGTCCTCGCCGCCCGCACCGACGACGGCGAGGAGCACCCGGCCCACGAAATCCTGGCCGCGATCGGCGCCGCTCCGCGCACCGCGCTCGCCGAGGCCGCGGGCCTGGCACTCGCCGACCGGGCACACGGCGGCGGCATCGCCGTCGACGAGAGCCTGCGCACCTCCGACCCCGACATCTACGCCGCGGGCGATGTCGCCGCCGCCCGGCATCCGCTGATCGGGGCCCGGCTGCGCGTCGAGCACTGGGCGAACGCGCTGAACGGCGGCCCGGCCGCCGCCCGCGCCATGCTCGGCCAGGACATCTCCTACGACCGTGTCCCCTACTTCTTCTCCGACCAGTACGACCTGGGGATGGAGTACTCGGGCTGGGCCCCGCCCGGCTCCTACGACCAGGTGGTGCTCCGCGGCGACGTGGGCAAGCGGGAGTTCATCGCGTTCTGGCTGCGGGACCGGCGGGTGCTGGCCGGGATGAACGTCAACGTGTGGGACGTCACCGCGCCGATCCAGCAGCTGATCCGCTCCGGGGCGCCCGTGGACCCCCAGACCCTGGGCAATCCGAGCGTGCCGCTCACCGATCTTGTCGGCTGACCGGAGTGTCGCCGCACCACCGTAGAATTCACGCGTGGCAGGCAGGATCAACGATGACGACGTGAAGGCGGTCCGGGACGCGGTCCCGATCGACGCCGTCGTTTCCGAGTACCTCCAGCTGCGCAGCGCCGGCGGTGGGAACCTGAAGGGTCTGTGCCCCTTCCACGACGAGAAGTCCCCCTCCTTCCAGGTCAGCCCGAGCAAGGGTCTCTTCCACTGCTTCGGCTGCCAGGAGGGCGGCGACACCATCGCCTTCGTGATGAAGATCGATCATCTCTCGTTCTCCGAGACGGTCGAGCGCCTCGCCGCCCAGGCAGGCATCACCCTGCGCTACGAGGAGGGCGGTTACAACCCGACCCACCAGCGCGGCGAGCGGATCAGACTGGTCGAGGCCCACAAGATCGCCGCCCAGTTCTATGTGGAGCAGCTGGACAGCCCGGAGGCCGAGATCGGCCGGAAGTTCCTCGCCGAGCGCGGCTTCGACCAGGCCGCCGCCCATCACTTCGGTGTGGGCTACAGCCCGGCAGGCTGGGACCACCTCACGCGGTATCTGCGCGGCAAGGGGTTCAGCGACAAGGAGCTGCTGCTCTCCGGCATCTCGCAGGAGGGCCGCCGCGGCCCGATCGACCGCTTCCGCGGCCGGCTCATGTGGCCCATCCGGGACATCACCGGCGAGGTCGTCGGCTTCGGCGCCCGCAAACTGCGCGACGACGACAACGGCCCGAAATACCTGAACACCCCAGAGACCGCGATCTACAAGAAGTCGCAGGTGCTCTACGGCATCGACCTCGCCAAGAAGGAGATCGCCCGCACCACCAAGGCCGTCGTCGTCGAGGGCTACACCGACGTCATGGCCTGCCACCTCGCGGGCGTCACCACCGCCATCGCCACGTGTGGCACGGCGTTCGGCGGCGACCACATCAAGATTCTGCGCCGGCTGCTGATGGACAACGCGACCGCCGAGGTCATCTTCACCTTCGACGGCGACGCGGCCGGGCAGAAGGCGGCCCTGCGGGCCTTCGAGGACGACCAGAAGTTCGCCGCAGAGACCTCCATCGCGATCACCCCCGGCGGCATGGACCCCTGCGAGCTGCGCCTCGCGGAGGGCGACGACTCGGTCAAGAAGCTCGTCGAATCGCGCACCCCGCTCTTCGAGTTCGCCATCCGGCACATGGTCGCCCGGCACAACCTGGAGACTCCCGCGGGCCGCGCGGCAGCTCTCGACGAGGCCGCCCCGATCGTCGCCGGCATCAAGAACGTCGCCATCCAGCACGAGTCGGCGGTCCAGCTCGCCGGCATCCTCGGGATCATGGACACCCAGTTCGTGGTCAAGCGGGTCGCCCAGCTGGCCCGTTGGGCCCGCGAGCGCGGCGCCGGCGGTGGTGCCGGTGGCGGCCGCGGCCAGGACCGGCCGGGCCGGCCGCGTGCGTACGAGGCACCGGCGCAGCCAGCGGCGGCGGTGTCCGGCCCGGCGATCAACCTGCGCAGCCCCGCCCACCGCACCGAGCGTGAGCTGCTCAAACTCGCGCTCCAGCACCCCGATTTGGTCTCGCCGGCGTTCGACGCCTACGGCATCGACGAGTTCACGGCCCCGCCGTACGCGGCGGTGCGCCAGACCATCGAGGAGGCGGGCGGTGCCGAGCAGGGCACGCACGACACCTCCGGCTACCTCGCCCGTGTCCGCGACGCCGCGCCCAACGACACGGTCCGCGCGCTGGTCACCGAGCTCGCCGTGGAAGCGGTGCACGCGCGCACGGTCGACGAGATGTACGCGGGCGTCCAGCTCGTCCAGGTCCGCCTGCGCGCGGTCGACCGCCGCATCCGCGACGTCCAGGGCACGATGGCCCGCCTGGCCACCAACACGGACCCGGAGCGTTACGCCGCGGTGGCGAACGAACTGTGGGTGCTCCAGCAGTACGCCCAGTCCCTGCGCAACCAGGGCGCGGCGGCGCTGTAGTCCACCGGACGCCGGTGATGTGAGGAACTGCTGCCCGAGGTGGTGGTCGGCATGCTCGGCCTCGGCTTCCAGGGACCGCGCGGGGACCGACTCCTGGCGACCGGCTTCCGCATGCGTCGAAGGGCGATGTCACCCGACCGGCTTCACCCCCTCCGACACGTCCGCTAACACACGTCAGCCAACCGCAGCGACTCCCGGAGCGGAGCATCCGGGTAACCGGCCGGTCACGCACGGGTCTCAAAAAGTCACCGCACGCCCCTCGTGGCGGAGATGTGTCGTACCCCACACTGGTTGGCGGTGCCTGAGCCCTCGGAGTAGCCCCCGCCCCCCGACCGGCAGCGATCACCCTGGAGGTCGCCCCGTGCAGACCCAGACCCTCACCGACGAGGCCGTTGCCGTTGCCGGGCAGGTGCCCGCGCAGGGCCTGCCTGCCGGGCACCCCGACGCCGTGCCGGGGAGCGTGAACGAAGAGTTGACAGAGCTACCGGAGCCGCCTCGGCCCGCACGGAGGAGCACCACCGACTCCGGCGGCCCGTCCTCCGACCTGTTCCGCCAGTACCTGCGGGAGATCGGACGCATCCCGCTGCTCACGGCGGCCGAGGAGGTCGAGCTCGCCCGCCGGGTGGAGGCCGGCCTCTTCGCGGAGGAGCGCCTCGCGACCACGCCCGACCCGGACTCCCAACTGGCCGTCGACCTCGACCGGCTCGTCGTCATGGGCCGGATGGCCAAGCGCCGTCTCATCGAGGCCAACCTCCGTCTCGTCGTCTCCGTCGCCAAGCGGTACGTGGGCCGCGGCCTGACGATGCTCGACCTGGTCCAGGAGGGAAATTTGGGCCTGATCAGGGCGGTGGAGAAGTTCGACTACGCCCGCGGCTACAAGTTCTCCACGTACGCGACGTGGTGGATCCGCCAGGCCATGTCACGCGCGCTCGCGGACCAGGCCCGCACGATCCGGGTGCCCGTCCACGTCGTCGAACTGATCAACCGCGTGGTGCGGGTCCAGCGCCGCATGCTCCAGGAGCGGGGCTACGAACCGACCCCCGAAGAGGTGGCCGTACACCTGGAACTGACCTCGGAGCGGGTCAGCGAGGTCCTGCGGCTCGCCCAGGAACCGGTGTCCCTGCACGCCCCGGTGGGCGAGGAGGACGACGTGGCGCTCGGCGACCTCATCGAGGACGGCGACGCGACCTCCCCCGTCGAGATAGACGGCACCGGTCAGGTACTCGCTGTAGACCATGTCCGGGAGCTCGGGCACGGCGAACCGGAAGAGCACGAACGGCCCGTAGGTG
>NZ_JBEXRZ010000212.1:0-12581 GCF_040613325.1 Streptomyces sp. NPDC006283
CCCGCCACGGCATCAGCCACCGAAGCTGCCGGGCAGCTTCACCGCGGGCGCGCCGAACGGCGGGTCCTGGTCACCCTCAAAACGGTCGTGCAACCTGCGGGTAACAACGGTCCTCGGGCAACGCGGCGGGAGTGCGCCAGGCGGTGCAAAAGCCCTGGACCGTAGCTCCGTCCAGCGCGAGTGCGGCCGCGAAGCCCGGTCTCGTCAAATCCTCGACGACCCGCTCCAGATAGGCATCCGCCACGGATTCTTCTTCGTCCCACGGAGGCGTGGTGAACGCGCTCACATATACGGCGCGAATCCCGGCGGCGTAGGACAGCAACTGCTCGTCTCTGATGATCCGGACGCTTACGGCCATCACGCCGCCCGAAAGCCAGCAGCCGCGGCCACCGGGTGCAGTGCCGCGTACTCCAGCGGTGCTGACGGGTCGATCGAGACGTCCAGCGGGGCGGGATCGGCGCCGGCGCAGACGAGGAGGTCGCCGATCGCGGCAATCATGGCGCCGTTGTCGGTGCAGAGCCTCAACGGCGGGACGCGCAAGGTGATCCCGGCCGCGGCGCACCGCTTGTCGGCCAGGGCGCGCACACGGGAGTTCGCGGCGACTCCGCCCACCACGACGAGCGTTCCGACCCCGTACTCTCGGCAGGCGGCCAGCGCCTTTCTGGTGAGCACGTCGGCGACCGCCTCCCGAAGGGAGGCCGCGCCATCCGCCAGCGGAATCTCGTTGCCCCGCAGGCGATGCTGCTCCGCCCAGCGGGCCGCGGCCGTCTTCAGCCCGGAGAAGGAGAAGGCGAACGGATCGTCTTTCGCACGCGACGTTGGAGCGGTGGTCGCGCCGGGCCACATCGGCCCAGGCCCTGGCTCTGCGTGCACGGATTGTGCTGGCGTGTGCAGGTCCGGAGGTGCCACCGATCGTCGCGGTCGCCCGGGACCTGCGGGTGACTGCCGACACGGTCCGCAAATGGCGGCGGCGGTTCCTCGCCGACCGCCTGGACGGCCTCGTCGACGAGCCCCGGCCGGGCCGGCCGTCCACCATCAGTGTCGATCAGGTGGAAGCCGTCGTGGTCACAACACTGGAGCAACTCCCGAGGAACGCCACCCACTGGTCGCGGAAATCGATGGCCGACCACAGCGGCCTGTCCAAGTCCACCGTCGGACGGATCTGGCGGAAGTTCCAGCTCAAGCCGCACTTGGCCGACACATTCAAGCTGTCGACGGACCCGTTGTTCGTGGAGAAGGTCTACGACGTCGTCGGCCTGTACTTCAACCCACCCGAGGGCGCTGTGGGCTCTGCGTGGACGAGAAGTCGCAGATCCAGGCCTTGGACCGGTCCCAGCCGGTCCTGCCGATAATGCCCGGCATGCCTGAACGGCGTACCCACGACTACGTTCGCAACGGCCTGACCACCTTGTTCGCCGCGTTCGATGTCGCCACCGGCGAGGTCATCACCGCCCTGCACCGCCGGCACCGGGCCGCCGAGTTCAAGAAGTTCCTGATCAGGATCGAGAAAGAAGTTCCCGCGCATCTCCAGATCCACCTGATCTGCGACAACTACGGCACCCACAAGACCCCCGCGATCAGGACCTGGCTGGCCAAACACCCACGGTTCCACATGCACTTCACCCCGACCGGCTCCTCCTGGATCAACCAGGTCGAGCGGTGGTTCGGCTTCCTGGCCGACCAGAAGATCCGCCGCGGCACACACAAGAACGTCCAGGCCCTCGAAGCCGACATCCGCGCATGGGTCAAGAACTGGAACGAAGACCCCAAGCCCCTGCTGCCGGCAGGTGGTGCGGTCGCCCATGCCTGCGCGTTCGTACGTGCCAAACTCGCCCAGCGGCCCGCCGTGCATCCCGGAGCGCCTGTCATCGGTCATTGACTTCAAGGATCTGCGCGACATAAATTCTTCCCATGCCGCATGTATCGCTATCAATGATCGTAAAGGATGAAGCGGAGACGCTGCCCCGCATCCTGGGAGACGCAAGGTCATTTTGCGACGAAATGATTATTGTCGACACGGGGAGCAGCGATGGGACTTCAGAGATTGCCGTCGAGGCTGGGGCAAAGGTAATCCATACGCCATGGACGGATGATTTCTCGGAAGCCCGCAACATCAGCCTTGAAGCATGTACGGGTGATTGGATTGTCTGGCTGGACGCCGACGACCGAATCCCTGTATCCTCGCAGCAAGAATTTTCTCGCATCATCGCAGGGCTGGGAGATGACGTAGACGTTGTAGCAACTCCCTATCATCTCAGGTTTAACGAAGACGGCGGCTGCATGG
This sequence comes from Streptomyces sp. NPDC006283, assembly GCF_040613325.1. Classification (NCBI taxonomy): domain Bacteria; kingdom Bacillati; phylum Actinomycetota; class Actinomycetes; order Kitasatosporales; family Streptomycetaceae; genus Streptomyces; species Streptomyces sp. NPDC006283. The sequence continues at coordinate 2,285 of NZ_JBEXRZ010000212.1, forward strand.
AGAGCTCGGTACGTGAGAGAATGCTGCGGCGCGCGGCAAATCTGCGCTGGTCTGGAACCATTCATGAGTCCGTGGACATGAGGGGCATCCCGTCAGCTCGAGTTCGAGCAGAGCCCACCTTGATCGTCGAGCATCGGCCACCGGCCGCGAAGGCTTATCGTGACCCTGGACGCAATCTAAGAATTATCGAAAAGGCCTATACAGCCGGCGACAGATCGATTCGACTCCTTTACCACAGGGCAAGCGAGTTTCAAGTTAAGGGCTGGCATGGCGAGGCTATTGCGGCCTATCGCGAAGCGCTAGAAGCACTAGAGACGGAACGATCAGCTTGTAGCTGTCCAGCGGGGATTACAGCATGCTCCCCTTCATTTCTTTCTTATTTTTCACTATTCAGCCTTGCGCAATCCCTGATCGCCCTGGACCGAAATGGCGAGGCAGTGGAAGTCGCACTAAAGGCAATTCACATTACCCCAGTCCGTCCTGAGGCATGGATGGCTGCTGGTGTGGCTCACTTCAATCAGAAGAATTACGAATTGGCCAGCCCGTTCTTTAGTGCCGCAACTCAAGCACGCAAGCGCCCGCCTTTGGGCCCCTTGCATGATATTGATTACTCCTGGGCACCCTGGGATTATCTGTCCTCGTGCCTGGGGGCTATTGGAAGGTATGAGGAAGCTCTCTCGGCGGGAAATCGAGCCCTTTCTGGCAATCCTGATAAAGGGCGCGTCCAGAAAAATCTTGACGATTGGGCAGCTGCCCTTCGGCAGTGAAGACACAGGGCCCCGCAGGGCATTCCACATAGCGCTTAGCCTCGATCCCACCGACGTGCTCCGAAGGTGATCTCTTGATCGTTTTGTGAGCTGGTTTCGGTCGGCTTGTGAGCTGGTTTCGGTCGGCGGTTGTGGATGGGCAGGTTTTTTCTGCTGGTTTGCCCAGGTTTTCCACGAGTTCGGTCCCAGTCGAGCCCTGGCGGGCGAGTGGTCAGGGGGATCAGGCCGGTGCGGGTGGATCGTGAACGGTGTCGAAGAGATGTGTCCAGGCTTGCTGCCAGGGCCAGTTGTGTGGCGGGGGCAGGGTGATCCGTTGCGCGGATCGCGCGATCCGGGCCGGGACCTGAGCGAGATGGCCGCGGAGGGTGGCAATGGTGGCCCTGGCATGGAAGGGCGAGTCAGCGGCGCACCGGCGGTCCGCAGCAGGTTGTAGGAGGCTTGACCCAAGGCCTGGTAGTTAGCGTTTTCGCAGGTCACGCAAGGGAGTTGAAGGATTCTCGGCGCAGGGCAACGGAGCTCGTTGGTACAGGCAGTCGACCAAGGCAGCTTGTCCCGAAGGAGCTCCGTTGCCCCGTCATTGTGTCCTGCCGTCTGCGCTGACGACTATCACCCGTACGGTCACCGTGGCCGCGGGCCGGTTCGCTCCCGGGCATCTGGGCGAGTTGACTGCCGTCGTGCCGTTCGAGCTCGTGGACGCGGTCCTTGCGGAGACGAGGGCGGTACAGCGGCGTCTGCGTGATCTTCCGTCGCGGGTTGGGGTCTACTTCCTGCTGGCGATGTGCCTGTTCCCCGAGGTCGGCTACCGGCTGGTCTGGGACAAGCTGACCGCGGGTCTGTCCGGGATGCCGGTGGTCTGTCCGTCGGCGAAGGCGTTGCGTGACCTGCGCCGGCGGATCGGCAGCGCGCCGGTGCGGGCGTTGTTCGAGGTGCTGGCCGGGTTGCTGGCCCGGCCGACGACGCCAGGAGTGCGTTTCGGTGCGTACCGGACGGTGTCGTTCGACGGCTGCAGTTCGCTGCGAGTCCCCGATTCCGAGCGGAACCGGGCCTGGCTGGGCAGGACTTCGCATCATGGCTATCCGACGCTGGAGTTGATGACTCTGATTGAGACCGGCACCCGGGCCTTGGCCGGCGCCGTGTTCGGCCCCACCGCCGAGGGTGAGACGAGCTACGCCGGCCGGCTGCTGCTCTGCTGCGGCCGGACATGCTGGTGCTGTGGGACAAGGGATTCGACAGCAACGCCTTCCTCGCGGCAGTCACCGACACCGGCGCCCAGATCCTGGGCCGGCTCCGCAGCAACCGGCGCACGCCGGTCCTCACCCTCCTCGTCGACGGCTCCTACCTGTCGGTGATCGGCACCGTGAAAGTGCGGGTCATCGACGCACAGATCGCTGAGACCTGCGCGGACGGCACGTCCTTCACCGCTCGGAACAGCCGCCATGGCCGCGATCAGGGACAAGACGTCCTACCTCGCCGCGTTCTTCCGCCGCATCTCCGCCCGCAGAGGCGGCAAGCGAGCCCTCGTCGCCGTCATGCACAAACTCGCCATCGCCATCTGGCATGTCCTGCGCGCAAGGCCCCCTACCGCGACCTCGGCGCCGAGTACTTCACCAAACGCGATCCCGAACGCGCCATGCGCCGCATGACCAAGGAAGCCAACAGCCTCGGACTGACCGTCCGCTTCGAACCCATCACGGTGGGCTGACCTACATCGTCCACTCCATTTTCGTGTCAGACCCCATGGCCGCAGCACGCTCAGACGCGGCGCGCGATCACCTCCATGCACACGCGGTAGCGCTCGCTGACCGAGTAGTTCAGGGGTTTGAAACCGTGTTGGTCCAGGAAGTCGCAGAGGCGCTGGCGGCTGAAGTTGTGGAAGTGCTCCAGTTCTCCCCAGTAGGGGTTGACGTTGCCCGCGTCGAGCAGCCGCCAGGCGGCACAGTCGTAGTGGGGCATCGACGCGAAGATCACTCCGTCCTCTCGCAGCAACCGGTGCGCGGCGGCCAGGCCCTTACCGGGGTAGGGCATGTGCTCCAGTACGTCTGCCATGCTGATGACGGAGTAGCGGCCTGACTCCTCGAGCGTTGTCAGGTCGGCGCAGCGGGCCTCGACCCCGAGCTGGCGCATTCCCTCGGCGGTCGAGGGCCGCAGATCAAGCCCCTCGGGCTCAAAGCCCCACTCCTGCGCCGTGAACAGCAGCGATCCGTTGCCGAAGCCGACATCCAGCCAGCGGCCCTCCGGAACGTACCGTGCCACCCGCTCCACGATACGCGCCGATGTGTACCGGTTCTGCTCGAACGAGGCGCCCGGCCCCTGGTTCGGGTTGGTCGAGGAGAAGACCTCCGCGCACACCTCATCCGAGAAGTAGCCGTCAGTGAAGACATGTCCGCAAGCGGCGCAGCGCATCCACGTCATGATCGGCTCAACCACCGGTTTGTACAGCGGATGTTGTGAGCAGTTCCCCGTCCGAAGCGTGGAGATCTCCGGGGCGGAGCAGAGAGGGCAGGCTTCGTACAGCACTCGCGGCTTTTGCTTGGTCGGCGTGATCAGAGGAGGCGTCGTGATGACTGAACTGGCGATCATGCTGGAAACATAATCACTGTCCCGCTCGGCAGCATGACGACACGCTCGGTATGCGGCGGGCGCCAGCAGCCAGGCGCGGCCATCTCGGTGACCGAGGCCAAGACCTGGTCCTCTTGCCCTCCTTGCCCATTTTCTCCTTGGCGGCGGTGGCCTGTTGAATGTGCCGAGTGAGCGAGATGACGATCGAGCACGAGTCCGTCGGTGAGCCGGCCAGTGGTGCGGTGCCGTCGGCCGTGTCGGACGAACAGCTCGTCGTGATGCTGACCGGCCGGGCCCGCAGCTGACCAAGTGGGTGCTGGAGTCGGCCCTGGAGGGTGGGATCACCGGCCATGTCGGCTACGAGAAGCACGATCCGGCCGGGAAGAACAACGGCAACAGCCGCAACGGAACGCGTGCGGAAACCGTGCTGACCGACGTCGGCCCGTTCGAGGGGAAACGGCAGCGCCGCCTGTCCGGCGTGGACGAAATGGTGCTCTCCCTGTCCGCGAAGGGCCATACTCACGGCGGGATATCGGCTCATCTCGCCGAGGTGTATGGCGCCGGGGTGTCCAGGCAGACCATCTCCACGATCACAGCCAAGGTGATGGAAGGGATGGCCGAATGGCAGAACCGGCCGCTCGACCGTGTCTGTCCGGTTCTGCCCGGGATGCCATCAACGTCAGGATCAGGGACGGACAGGTGAGTATGAGCTGGTCGCGGTAGCGTGCCTGGTGGGTGCAGATGAACTCCTGCTGTTCGTGCCAGGTCCAGTAGGTGTCGAAGTCGCCGTTGGCGCGGACGGCGCGCAGCTTGAGCACGGCCTCGTCTATGCCCTTCCGCTTGGCGCCGTGCAGTCTGGCGGCGTGGGGGCGGCCGCCTCGAGCGCGGCGACGGTCTGCTGTACTCCGCCGGTCAGGAGGTGCGGGCGTGGCGGGCGACCCATGCTTCGGCGGAGGCGTCGCCGGTGCCGGAGCTGTGCAGGCACCAGGCCGCTCGCCACAGATATTCGAGCACGTGGATCACGTCGACGATGATGTGGATGTCCGCGCCGCGCTGCTGTGCTTCGGTCTTGATGGAGTCGATCTGATAGTGGGCCCCGTCGACAAGGACGATCCAGCAACGACGGTGCCCGGGGTCGCGGTGCTCGACCTTGTCGAACACTGTGGCCACCACCTCGGCGGCTGTGTCGTTCACCGAGCCGCACAGCCACTTCACCTTGGCCTTCGGGCCGGGGCGGCGCTCGGGGGCCTGCGCGGCACGGGCTCGGCGTCGTAGGCAGCCCCCCGAGTGGCCATCCGCTTCCTGCCGCGTTTCTCCCCGGCCGCCAGCCGGGTCTTCATCATGTTGCCGCCCTCGGCAGCTTTGGCGGTGTCCGCGCGCGGCGCTTCGGGCTTTTATCACCATGCCTTTGCCGTCCACCGACAAGGTCAGCGGAGTGTCGTCGGTGCAGGGGGCCGCACGAGGGCGTCGTAGAAGGCGTCGATGTCTGGCCGCGGCGTCGACGGCGAGCTCCTGGACCTGCCGGTGCCCGACTCCGGCACCGGTGACGGCGTTGATCCGCTCACAGGCGTCGGCGAAGCGGCCGCGGGAGGACTCGATCGCGGCGAGCCTGGCCAGCTCGTGCGAGTGCATTCCGTCTGGCGGGTTCAGCACCGCGTCGGCCGGGTGCAGATCCGCCACTCTGGTGCCGCGATAGGCGATCCGGGGCACCGTGACCTTGCCAAACACCGTGGCCAGCATCCGGCGCCGGCCCCGTTCGATCCGGGTCCGCTCGACGCCGACGGCGTCCACGACTTCCTCCGGGCGCACCTCGTTGCCGGCCCGCAGTGTCAGGTGGTCCTGAAAATGCTGCCGCTGAACTCGCGCGTCCCCGTCCCCAGCAGGTCCTCTAGACGAGTCATTCCGAATGCTGACGGTGTGTTCGAGAACGCAGACAGGGCGTCCAAGATCGTTGTGTGACGAACAACCTGGACGCCCTGCTCACCGCACTGTACGTGAAGATCGACGACGGGATCGGAGGTACCCGATGGCTGGGGCGGCCGCCGCGGCTTTCGGATTCCGAGCTGGTCACCCTTGCCGTCGCGCAGGCTCTGCTGGGCTTCACTTCGGAATCACGCTGGCTGCGGTTCGTGGACTCCCGGTTGGGCGCGATGTTCCCGTACGTGCCGAAGCAGCCGGGCTGGAACAAGCGACTGCGGGCAGCGTTGCCGCTGGTCAAGAAGACGATACGGCTGCTGGCGAGGGATACGGACTTCTGGTTCGACAACCACTGGATCGTCGACTCCACGCCGGTGGAGTGCGGCCGCTCGCGTCCGACAGTGAAGCGGTCGGACATGGTCGGCTGGGCCGGATACGGGTACTGCGCCTCGCACTCCCGGTTCTTCTGGGGCCTGCGCCTGTTCCTGGTATGCACTCCGACCGGCATGCCGATCCTGTGGGCCCTGGCGAACCCGAAGATCGACGAGCGCGAGGTGCTGACCGCGATGCTCGACCGCGAACCGGAGACGGTCACGGACCGGCCGGAGCTTCTGGTGATCTCGGACAAGGGCTTCGCCTCCAAGGAGTTCGAGGCCGACCTGGTCTTCCGGGGCGCGGAGTTGCTCCGTCCTTCGTTCAAGCGAGAGAAGAAGCGCCAGGGCGAGAGCCTCCTGAAGTCGGTGCGGCAGCTGATCGAGTCGGTCAACGACACCCTCAAGGGCCAGCTCGACCTGGAACAGCACGGCGGCCGGACCTTCGAGGGCGTCGCCGTCCGCGTCGCCCAGCGCGTCCTCGCGCTGGCCGCGGCGATCTGGCACAACCACAAGACCGGACAGCCGGTCGCACGATCCCTGATCGCCTACGACCACTGATCACATCGGAATGACTCGTCTAGCTGCGAGTACGTCAACGCCGCCGTCTCCGGGGCCGCCAACTCCGTGGTGACTGCGGCGAACAGCACCGCCGAGGCGGCGAAGGCGTCCTCACAGGCCGCCAGCGCACCGTCGGCCGACTCCACCACGCTCACCACCCCTGCTCCTTGCCGTCGACCTTGAACAGTCCGGACGACGGCTCGGCCAGGATCCCGCGCTCCACCAGCCGCTTCAGCTTCGAACGTATCCCTTCGACATGCCGAGGTTCGGTCCCCAGCCCCAGGTGCTGGTGCACTTCCTTGCAGGGCATCGCCGCCCCCGAGGTCGCGAACAACCCGATGACCGCCCGACTCCGGCGACATCACCGTCACATCCAGCTCCGCTTCGGCCTTCATCAGCCCGCGGCGACGCCCCGTCGGCATCCCCGCCCGCGCCGTCCGCGCCCGGCACCGGCGAAGACGGCGTGGCCAGTACCTCCTAGACCGTGCTGAGCTGGCCGACGGACGCGGAACGGACGTCCTCGCCTTCGGGGTCGCGACTGTCCCAGGCCGGGAATGACCACGGGTCGCGGGCGGCGATGTCGATGACGTCACGGAGCATTTCGCTTGCGTGGGCGGGAAGCGCGGCAAGCGCCTTGGCCGCGTTCGGGGAGAGGCGGGCAGGCCAGGCCGGCACGCTCACTGCCGGCCTCCGAACACGTCGTCCAGGGAGATGCCGTCGGAGTCGTCTCTGCCCGCAGTGAGAAATACGTCGACGGCGGGGGCGGAGGCAAGACGGGCCTGCCAGGTGCGCACGACGTCATGGAGCGGGGCGAGGCTGTAGCTGTGGCGTGAGTCCTCCAGAGCGGCCGCCCAGTCCCGTTCGAATGCCGGAACCCACTGCGGCGCGCGGCGGTCGGAACGGATCCGGGCAAGCAGTTCGGCAGCGGCGGCCGGGGCCGGAAGCTGCGCGGGCGCGGTGTGCTCGGGCTGGGCGCTCATCGTCTCCTCCAGTGGGGCGTCTCGCCGTTTCACGGTACGCGGCTCCAGAGCTCTAGGGCAGCCGCTTCAGCGGGGGGAGTCGTATGTCGGGCGGGCCGAGCCCGCCCTCGCACCCCGGTTCTCGGCGTGTCGTCGGATTGATCTCAGCCGAGGGCGTCTACAACTGGGCGGTCAAGATCGCAGCGGCATAGCCATCGTGCTCACTCGTATCAGTCAGTGCCGGCGCCTCTTGGACTCGTCGCCGTCGGGATCGCGGACACCGACCGCCCCTTGTCCTGCTTCACAACTTCCGGCAGCCGCACCTGCACCCCGTCTCGCCTTCATGGGCGTTGGGCAGGTGGTGGCAGAGCGCGCACTTGTGGCCTTGGTGCTTAACGATGACGCCGGTGCCGAACCTCGACCACGGCGACCGGGACTCGGTCGGCCTCTTCCAGCAGTGGCCCTCACAGAAGTGGGGAACACGCGCCCAGATCATGAACCCCGAGTTCGCAGCCACCTCCTTCTTCCTGGGCCGCGGCGGCAACAAGGGCTTGCTCGACCTCAAGAACTGGCAGACTCGGCCCCCAGGCGACGTCGCCCAGGACGTGCAGAACAGCGACCACCCCGAGCTGTACGCCGGCCACGAGAGCGCCATGCGCACCCTGGCCAAGGAAGCCGGCATCGACCTCGGCGTGCAGGGACGCGGTGACTGGGTGAGCGTGGCCAGCAGCTGCTGGGCTGGGGTGGGCCGTTAGCCTGGTGGTATGTCGGAGCGTGTTATGCCGGGTTGCGGGGGCGGCCTGATCACTCTGGACGTTGCGGATGCTCTGTGGGCCGGCTTGACGGCCCGCAGCGCTGTGTCGACGTCTTCTGCGGCGTTGACCTGCTCTCCTGCCGACCGGGTGGGGTATGTCCTGCTCGGCGGCCGTGTGGTGGCGACGGTGCAGGCACGGGGCGGTCTGTGGGGTGTTCCGGAGATTGAGGTGCGCCGGGCGGCAGCGGAACTGAACGCGGTGGAGATGGGCCGTCAGGACCTGGGCCGTATCGGTCCGTTTGGTGGCCCGCCGCAGCAGGAGTACATGGAGGGAATGCTGCTGCGGTGGCGCCAGCGGATCACCCGGGTGCTGCAGGAGCCGGGCGGCCCCGAGCGGGCAGCACGAGGTGAAGGCGACGGGCCGTACCATCTGGCGGGGATCGACTGGCGACGGATGCTCGTGGAGCAAACCCGCGACCGGACGGCGCGGACATGGTGGCTGCCGCGCGCCGTGGTCAGGTTGCTGGACGCGGCCGAGCACACCGAAACACTGTGGCTGCAAGCCGCACGGCAGGGAAGCGTAGCCGTCACCGAGCCGCCCTCCCGCCACGGACAGGCCCGAGCCGCTGGCGGCCGGCAGACGAAGAGCCCCGACTGCCCAACCGCCCCACTGTGCCCCTACAACGGGGAACTGAAAGGCCACGTGTACTCGGCACTCAGCAGGAAACCGGGTATTTCCCGCAAGGTGGCTGGGTGGGCGTGTGCTGTCTGCGGCACCGCACCCGCAGCGGTCCTCGACCACTGCCACGAACACGGCTACGTCCGCACCCCCGTCTGCCACTCCTGCAACACGCAGGAACGACCCGACCACCTGTACAGCAACAACATCCGCGTGGCCGACCACTACACACGTCTCTTTCACACCCACACGGCCGACTGGCTCCGCCACTGGCACCGCTGCCCCGGCTGCCGCGCCCGCACCACCCTGCCGCTGCCACACCTCGCCGCCTGGACCGCCTACATAGCCTGCCGATCACTACGCCCGACGCACCGTGGCTCCCGCGGGCGTAAACCCTGCGGTGTGCTGCGCGTGTCCTGGACGGGCAGTCAGAACGCGCCCCGTTCCTGCCTGCTTACTGTCGCCGTTGATTTCTGTTCCTCCGGCGAGCACCGTGTCCTGGCGCAAGTCCCCTACCGTGAAGCCGCCGAACAGTTCCGCGTCTGGCTGGCCGAGACCGCCCCCGCCGTGGCCGCCGAAGCCGGACCCGACCGCCTGGACGGCCTCCCCACCTGGTCCCGGCCAATGATCGCGGACACCAGGAGTGAGGGCCTGGGGCTGTTCTGAGCGAACAGCGCCCAGCTCGCAGGCCCCTTGGACACCAGGACCGATCGCACGTTCCACTCAACGCTGGTGGGGTAGTAGCTCAGCCGGTCAGAGACTCAAAATCTGTCGGTTTCGTGGGATTCAAGTCCCACCCACCCCCACGCACAGCCCTTCTGGACGCTTTGCTCCGGAGTTCTCCGGCGTGGGTGCGGGGCGCCAGGGGGGCGGATGGCTGTTCTGGGGTGAGGGATCGGGCGGCGTCGCATTCTGTGCAGGCTGCCGCGCGGGGCTGGCTGAGCGCGGCGAGTGCCTGTTCCTGGTTGAGGGTCTGGTCGCTGGGGGTGCACCCGATGACGTGGAGGAGTGTCCAGGCGGGCCGGCTCTTTTGTGGCGGTCCGCCTGCCGGGGACGGGCGGTAGGTGGGGACATCCCGGTAGGACACGCCAGGTATGGGGCGGGCCTGCGCGGGGCTTACCCAGGCACGTTGCTCGGCAGCCCCTACATCGCCGTTCGCAGCGCCCTGCCACAGCTGGATTCCGACCTGGTATCGCCAGCCGTCTTTCTCTTGTCGCCGGGCGTGCAGGCGTGCCCGGACTTCTTGGCCGTCCGGGAGCACGACGAAGATCGACGGCGGCCCTGAAGTGCCCTCTCCCTCTCCTTCTTCTTGGTTCATGACGACCGCGCTGTCCCTCATTTCTCTTCCGCGCCGCAGGCCCGGAATCTTCCGGCATCCAGGCTTGTACTCATCAGGCAGCACCTCTTCGCGGCGGCCCGTGGGTGCTCATCCTCGGTGGTGTTCGCCCCACCAGGGCAGGAACGGCGGCAGGTCGCTGAGTCCGCGGGCCGGGCGTTTCGGCATGGGGGACTCGCCGTCGTCTCCCTCCCAGCGGCGTGCGTACTGGTCCGGAAGGCTTCCCCAACCCCAGTAGGGCATGGGAAGGTCGGGGGTTTCGCCGAGTTCGTCGGCAGGGTCGATACACCTGTCGGCCACCGTGCGTGAGGCGGCGCTCGCGATGCTGAAGAAGCGCCGCTTCCGCGCCCACGCGGCAAGCGACGCGGTTGCCGCGGAGAAGGGCTACAGAACG
>NZ_JBEXRZ010000213.1:0-12480 GCF_040613325.1 Streptomyces sp. NPDC006283
GCCGTACAGCCAGGCTCCGGGTGAGTCGGGTCGTCGCTGGTGTAGTAGTTCTCGGCCGCCGCGTAGAACTCCTGCTTCGTCAGCTTGCCGTCTCCGTCGGCGTCCAGCTTCTTGAACGCCAGGTCGGCATCGAGGTCCTCGGTGCCCATCATCTTCTGCACGGCGAGGAACTCCTGGCGGTCGATCGTGCCGTCCCCGTCGGCGTCACACAGCGCGAAGACCGCCGTGACAACCGGGCCGAGGAACTGCTCGAAGCCCCCGTCGCGGCCGATGACCGCCCGCTCGAACGCCGTGCGGAACTCGTCAGGTGAGATCCGGCCGTCGCCGTCGAAATCGCAGTGGCGCGTCAGTTCACCGGTGTAGGCGTGGAAGGCGTCGTACACCGCCGCCTTGTGGCTGGGCCTGTCCGCGGCGCCGAACTCGGCGATGAAGGCTTCGGCCAGCATCGGGCTGTCGCTCGGGTCGATGTATCCGTCTCCCGACAGGTCGAGGTGGCCGAAGCACTTGTCGATCTTGCGCTGCTGGAACTCGGAGAGCATGGCGTCCTCCCGGAGGCACACGACGTAGACGATGAACAGGCGATGTCATCGCTATCGCTCTATGCCACTTTCCAAACCGCACACCTATCCGCCGGGTGTATCGCGCCCCCGGACGCAGGCGACATGCAATGTCACAAACGCGGCCGTGACGCTTCCTGGTGCTGTCATCCTGACCTGGAGGAGCTCGCTACCCGTGAGCTCACGGCTGCCGAGCGGGAGCAGCGTGCCATCGAGGCCGCTTCCGAGCTTGGCGTCGAGTACACCGAGCAGGTCGAGCAGGCTGGCCAGGACGCTTGGGCGAAGATCCGCGCCCATCAGGGCAGCGCCGCCGCGTGAATCTGACAGCCGTCTTGGACCACACCGCTTTGACCGCCCTCTATCGGGCGGACCCGATCTTCACCGGCCTGTACATCGAGGACCGTCCGCCGCCAGGACCCCGCAGACCACGGCGACGCCGTCACCGCGCTCCTGGACGGCGAGGCCACCGTCAAGCGCCTGCGCCGCGAGGACGGCCGGATGTGGCTAATGCCCCGCAAGCCGGCGTACGAGCCGATCCCAGGCGACAACGCGGCCATTCTCGGCAAGGTGGTCGCCGTCCTGCGCACTCTCTGAGGACCATGCAAGAGCGGTCCGCCGGTCGACGTGCGAAGGACTCCCGGGCGGACTCCGCTTCCCACGTTCCCCTGTCGCCAGCCGGCAGGCCAGGAACACGGCCGGATCCTGCGCCGAACGAGGAAGCCCATGATCCCTGCAGTACGTTGCGCCGTTCCGGCCTCGAACATCTCGCCTGATGCCAGCCTCTGGACCATCCCGCCGAGGCGAAGAAGGGCCTGCTCGTGGCCGAAGCCCACAAGCGCGTTGAGCAGTACGCCAGGGGCGACGCTCGATCCTGCCCCAGGCGGACGATCCCCTTCGTGCTCTTCGACCCTCCGCCGATGGTGCGCGGTCATTCGGGAAGCTGACCCGGATCCAGGCCGAGGAACAGCAGATCAAGGCCAAGCACGCGGGTGCGGCGGTGGCCGTCACCGAGCCGCACTGGACAGATTGCACGGGACACGCCATGGACCGCATGGAAACCGTGACACCGCTCTCCGAACCGACTCGCACCGCCTCCCGCGACAGCACGGAACAAGCCGCGCTGGCCGCCCCCGTGATCAGCCTTCGGGGTGCCGCACTGGCCTACGGCGACCGGGTGCTGTGGCACGCCCTGAACCTCGACGTACTGCCCGGGGAGTTCCTCGCGGTGCTTGGTCCCAACGGATCCGGCAAGACCAGCCTGCTCCGGGTGCTCCTCGGCCGGCAACAGCTCACCGCAGGTCTTGGTCGGCCTCCGCGACGCGGCAGCAGCCACATCGGGTACGTCCCCAGACGCCGCCTGGGAGATGGGGCCGCCCATGGGCCGGGCGGCTGCTGTCCTGGACTGGCACCCCGAGCACGGCGACCGCTGCCAGCACCTCGTCTTCACCTCACCCGGGCTCGACCGCGACGGCCTGGCGCATCTCCTCGAGTCCTGCCTGCTCACCGACGACGAGTTCGCCGCCGGCCCCGAGGCGTGGAAGTACCTGCCCGCCGCGTTCGACTCTCTGCTCGAACCCATCTCTAGCCCCGAATACCCACCGGGAGCCAACCTCAAGAAACGGACACTCATGGTGAGCAGGTCGGCTGCGGTGGGGTGGCGGTGTCCGGCAGGGGGGATGTCGATGCGACGGTCGTCGAGGATCGGCAGGACGTCGCGGATCGCGTTCCACAGGGTGCTCTTGCAGACGCCGAACAGCTCGGCGAGAGCGTCGAGGCCGCAGACGCGGCGGCGGTAGAGGATCGTGGCGAGGATCCGGTCGCCGTCGGTGATCTTCTGCCGGAAGACGCCGCCGCGGGTGCCCGGTCGTCGGTTGCCGCCGCGCTGGCGGTGGCGGCGTTCTTCGATCGCGGCGGCGTAGGGCACGATCAGTTCTTCGAGCAGGGCATGCAGTGCCTCGCGGGACATGCCGGTCAGCGTTGGGTCCATCAGTGCCTGGAGGGTTGGTCTCGCGGGAGCGTGCTCGGCCGGGCCGCTGCCGGTGACCCAGGCGCGGAGATCCTCGGCGCGGGTGAAGTAGCGCACGATGGTGGGCGTGATGCTGATTTTCCGTTCGTCCAGCAGCTTTCGGGTGGTCTTGATGCCGAGGCCGATGGTGACCGGGTTCATCCCGAGCAGGTCGCCCAGCACCTTCTGCGGGCAGACCTGCCGCAGGTAGATGACAGTGAGTAGGACTTCATCCGCATCTGACAACAGGGATCGGCTGCGGCCGGTGGTGGCGACGCGTCGTCCTTTGCGGAGCACGTAGCGGTGTTGCTCGGCCGCTGCCGCCTGGGCCGGAGCCAGCTGGGCTTTGAGTGCGTCCAGTTCGTGGGTGCTCATGCCGGTCAGACGGGGGTCGGCGAGCATCTGCAGGGCCCCGGCGCGGGCCTTTGCCCGTTCGTCGGCGCGTGGTGTGGGGGCGTTGGATCCGGTCGGGGCGATGCTGTAGTTCCACTGGCCGTGCTGGTCATGCGCGGTGATCGGCAGGGCCTGGATCTGCTCACGGCTGACGGCGATGCCGGTCGGGTAGGAGCCCTCGTCAAGAGCTGTCTCCACGCGTAGTCCGGTGCGGGTCGTGGTCGCGGCGATTGTGTTGAGAACGACCGCGTGGCTGGTCAGGGGGCGTCCGCGCCAGTTCATAGTGATGTGAGAGAACAGGCGGTGCTCTATCTTGTTCCATTTTGAAGTACCGGGTGGAAAGTGGCAGACCGTCACCGTCAGGCCGGCGTCGGCGGCGAATGCGGCCAGTTCGGCTTTCCATACCCGGTAGCGGTAGCTGTTGGACCCACCGGCGTCCGCGGTGATCAGCAGCCGGGATGCCGCGGGGTAGTCGTACTGGCCGCGCGCCTGCCACCAGCGTCGGATCGACGTGGCGGCGAATGTGGCAGTGTTGTGGTCGGTGCCGACATTCACCCAGCCGGTGTTCGCGGCCATGTCGTAGATCCCGTACGGGATGACGGACTCCACGTGCGGACCGGCGAAGAAGCTGTGGTCCTCGACCTCGACGGGATGTCCGGCCGGCCGCCATTCTTGTCCGGGCATCGGCAGCTGCCCGATCTGTTCCTTCTTCTTCGCGTCCACGCTGATCACCGGCTCGCCCGCGGCCTGGTGTTCCTTGACCTGCTCGTTGATACAGCGGAACTGCGCGTCCCGGTCCGGATGCTGATCGCCTTCCAGGGTCTTGGCGGTGCCCTGCAGGCTGAATCCGTGCTCCTTCAGCAGCCGGCCCACGGTAGGCGCGGTCACCCGGTGCCCTTGCCGGGACAGTTCCGCGGCCAGGTGACGCAGCGACTTCGTCGTCCAGCGCAGCGGCGACATCGGATCACCGCGCTCGTCCGGCTCGACCAGGGCCATCAGCGCCGGAACCAGCTCACGGTCGATCGCCTCGGCCCGCATCCGCCCGCCGCCAGGGCGCCGGACACGTCCTCCGGGCAGCGGATCGACTCCGGCCTCGAGTTCGAACACGCCCTTGCGGACAGTCGTCTCGCTGACCTCGGCTATCCGCGCAACCACACCGACGCCTCCATGCCCGAGCAGCCTGGCCTCGGTCGCCAGCGCCAGACGCCGTTGACGCTCGTTCAGGTACGGAAGCAGGACGTCGAACCGTCGCATCAACTGGTTGCGGACCTCGTCGGATATGCGCATACCACACCAACGAGCTCGTCTCCGCGAAGCAACGCGTTATTCCTTCACGGCTTCGGTGGACCACGCAGGTCTGCACGATCGTCTTCGGCCAGACCGCCTCGACCGCGTCGGGCAGGCCCTTCAGCAGCCGTCGCAGACGAGCATCAGGGCGTCGTTCACGCCCAAGGCCACGGAGTTACTAGGGCTTGCCGATCATTAACTCGCTGTCTTGATCTCTGGGTCGGGAGTGATATCGAGGTGTGTGGCAAGGTCGGTGAGGTCGTCCAGGCTGGCCAGGTGTGTTTCGGCGGGTTCGATGGTGTGCCCGACCTCGTGGAGGAGGCGCCGGGTCTGGCTGATGGCCCGGTTGAGGGTCACGGGACGACGCCGAACACTGGGCCATGGCCACCTGGGGAAGCCTGAATCGCTCGTAGAGGAGGGTGGTCAGGAGCCGGTCGACGAGGGTGAGGCCGGGGCGCCGGCCGGTGTAGAGGCCTGCGGCGGGGACTTTCTGCCGGTCGCCGCCGCGTCGCCGGTGGAGATCTTCTTCCCGCGAGGCCTCCCGGGCTGTGGCCAGGTGTAGTTCCAGTCTCCGTGCCAGTCGTGGCGGTCCAGGGGCAGGGCGTTCATCTGCCCGTCGCTGACCCGGGCCCCGGTTTCATAGACGGCGGTGTCGAGTTCGGCCCGGACTGCGAGTCCGGTGCGGGTAGTGGCTGTGGCGATGCTGTGGACGATGACGTCGTGGCTGGTCAGTGGCCTTCCGCGCCGGTTCATGGTGATGTGGGAGAACAGCCGGTGCTCGATTTGTTCCATTTCGATGTGCCCGGAGGAAAGTGACAAACGGTGATCTCTAGGCCCGTCTCGAGGGCCAGGGCGGCCAGCTCGAATTTCCAGGCGCGGGTGCGGTAGCCGTTGGAGCCGCCCGCGTCCGCGGTGATCAGCAGACGTCGGGAGCGCGGGTAGGAGGCACGCCCGGCCGTATGCCACCAGCGGCGGATCGAGGCGACGGCAAACGCGGCGGTGTCGTGGTCGGTGCCAACGTTGACCCAGCCCGTATCGGCGGCCAGGTCGTAGATTCCGTACGGGATCGCTTTGCCCAGATCCGCGTCGGAAAAGTCGTGGGTCTGCACCCGGACGGGATCGCCTTCGCGGTGCCACTCGCGCCCGGCGTTCTTGTAGTTGCCGACGAGTTCCTTCTTCTTGGTGTCCACGCTGATCACGGGATCCCCGGCCGCCTGGAAGCCCTTGGCCTGTTCGTTGAGATAGCGGAACTGCCCGTCCCGGTCCGGGTGCTGGGCGCCCTCGACGGTCTTGGCGTTGCCCTGGAGGCTGAATCCCTCATCACGCAGCACAGCGGCGACCGTGTCCGCGCTGACCCGGTGGCCCTGCCGGGTCAGCTCAGCAGCCAGCTGCCGGGTCGACTTCCGCAGAGGCGACATCGGATCGCCGCGCACGTCGGGCTCTACCAAAGCCAGCAGCGCGGGCCGCAGGCCCGGGTCCAGGTCCACCGCCCGCTTGCGGCCCCCACCCGACCGGCGGACCCGCCCCAACGGCGCGTCGCCGGACTCCAGCTCACTCACCCCGCGCGACACGGTGCCCTCCCGCACCCCCGCCGCGACGCGGGCGACGAGCCTGATCCCGCCATGACCCAGCGACCGCGCCTCCGCTCCTATGGCCAACCGGCGTTGACGCTCGTCCAGATGCGGGAACAGCGCCTGGAACTTCGCCGCCAACGCGGTCTCGATCCCCTCCGGTCTCCCCATACCAAAACAACGACGTTCGACAGCGGAAGCGACGGCTTGTTTCCCGGCAAGCCCTTAAGTACCGGGACCGTCCGTCAAGAGGGTGATCTCGCTGCTTGCGGCAGACATGGCAACGCCAGCCAGTGTGCCAGAACTGTTCCAGGACGCCGTGGACGTGGGGGAAGAAGTCCTGCTCGTGCCAGGGCACTTGGGAGACCTGACTCGTCATCTTCCCGTTGAGCTCGTCGACTCAGTCCTGGAGGCCGTGCCGTTGAACGTCGACAGCGTCTCCTGCCTTCGCGCGTCGGGGTGTACTTCGTCCTGGCGTTGTCCCCTGTTCCCCTCGCTGGACTATCTGCGTGTGTGGGACAAGCTGACGGCTGGACTCGCCAGCCGGAACGCATGCCGGCCGAGCGAGAAAGCTCTTCGCTGTCTGCGGCGGCGCCTGGGGCCGCTCCGCTGAAAGCGCTGTTCGAGGTGGTCGCAGGTCCGCTCGCGCAGCCCACCACCCGGGCACGTGCTACCGGCGCTGGCGGACTGGCACGTTCGACGGTTGCAGCGCCGCCAAAGTTCCCGACTGCGAACGAAACCCGGCCTGCTCGGCGCCGAGTTCGGGCCCCCAAACGAATACGAGACCGCGTACGCCGGCCGGCTGCTGAGGTTGGTGGACGCCAGCATGCTCGTCCTCGCCGACCGCGACTTCGACGCAGACGACTTCCTGGCGGACACGGCGGCCACCGGCACACAGTTCGTCATCCGGATCACCGCCCGCCGCCGACCGGCCATCTTGGCGGTGCTGCGCGACGGCAAGATGGGCACGCTCAAGCTGCGGGTCAACGACTCGACGATCACCATGACCACGCGACCGGAGAGACGCTCTGCGAGCAGCACTGGATCGCCACCACTCGTTGGACCACAGCCGAGATCCGGCCGAGGCCCTGGTCGGGCTCTATCACGAAAGGTGGGAGGCCGAGCCCGCGTATTACGCGCTTCGGCACACGCTGCAGCACGGACTGCGGGTCTGCAGCAGGAACTGTGGGCCCAGCTCATCGCTCCTGCGGACGGCCATGGCGGACGCCGTGGAATCCCGCCCGGGTATCGACCCGGATCGCGCCACGCTACACATCACCAATCACGTGCGCGCTCACTGTCGCTGCCGCCTGTTTGTGCCGCTCGGGCCCTGTCTCCGGGCCTGGGTGACAGCAGTGCCGGCCGGCTGCCGCCTGGGAACAATCTTGATGGGTTTGCTACCGCGATCAGCTGCGGATATCTAATGTGGCCGGTGTGACACGTGTGCAAAGACCGAACCCCACGGCATTAGCTCGCCAGGCGCGGGCGGCAAGGCGGCACTTGGCGTCCCGGCGGCTGACCGAACCAGTCAGGGCACCTATTGCCCCTAAAAGAATGTGGTCTCGCCGGCGCATCGTCGGCGAGATCCTGCTGAGTACGGTGCTCGCGCTACTGGCGGCGGCTGCCGAGGCCCTGCCAGAGCCCCTGTCCGGCGTGGGCGTCATATGGATCGTCACAGCGGGCCTGGCCGCTGCGCTGCTGTCTGTGCTGCGCCGGAGCTTTCCCGCGACCGTACTTCTGGTCACCGCCGCCAGCCTGGCCGAATTCAGCGTCCTCTACCTGCTGCTCCCTGTCACCGCCTGGTCGGCCGGGCGGCGGATCGACGGGATCAGTAAGGCCGTCGGCATCTTCGCTGCCGCATATGCCCTTGCCTTCGGTCTTCCTCTCCTGCGGTTGAGGCCCCCCTTACCGACGGCCCTTTCTCTCGCCGCCCTGCTGCTGGTCTTGATGGTCATACCGGCCCTCACCAGCTACTACTGGGCGCAGCGCGGCGCACTGATAGATCTTCTGCGAGCCTACGATGCCCATCTGCTGCGTGAACGCACGATGATCGCCGAACAGGCCCGGATGCGGGAACGCCAGCGCATCGCGCAGGACATGCACGACAGCCTCGGACACCAGCTCACCCTCATCTCGGTGCACCTCGGCGCACTGGAGGTGAACCGCGACCTGACCAGGCAGCAACGGCAGGCCCTCAGGGTACTGCGCGAGGTATCGGTCGCCACGATGCAGGAGCTGCGCGAAGTGGTGGGGCTCCTGCGAGATAACGGCACGGACCATCCCGGCCCGAAAGCCGCAGTCTCCTCTGCCCTCGCGGCCATCGAGTCCAAGCACCCCCCAGCACCGTTACGCGGGGCGGCCGGCATCGAGAACCTGGTAAACGCGTCCCGGAGCGCCGGGATGACCATCGAGCTGCGGCACCGCGGCGAGCCGCGCCCCCTCCCGGCCGCCGCCGATCACGCCGCATACCGTATCGCGCAGGAAGGCCTGACCAATGCCCACAAGCACGCCCCCACCGCCCCGATCACCATTGAGCTGCGTTACGAGCCCGACGCACTGGTCACAGAGGTCGCCAATGGCCCCGCCCCACAAACGACACACTGTGACCGGAGTGTGGTCAGCGGCGGTCAGGGACTGACCGGGCTGCGAGAACGGACCCGGCTCATCGGCGGCACCCTGAACGCCGGTTCGACCGCAGACGGCGGCTTCCGCCTGGCAGGCAGGCTGCCATATATCCCTCCGAGCCTCTCACCAGAGGATCCGCCCACCACGCCCGTCGATCCTGTCAGTGACCCCAGGGAGCAGCCCACGGCCGTCCCTGCGGGCGGGAGCATCCCGTTCACCGATGGCAACGGCCTTCCGAAGGAACTGACCAGGGCCATAAGCGGACTCACCAACAGGAGAGGCGCGGCCATCGGCTGCGGGGTTGCGGGAGCGGTCCTCCTGCTTACGACAATGATTTTCTCCCTCCAAAGCGAGCCACCCCCCGCAATCGATCCGGGACAGTACGACGCGATGGAGGTAGGGCAGTCCGAAACAGAGGTCCGCGCAAACCTGCCCCACGGATATTCGGGCCTGAACTACAGCGTGGACGAGAGCACACCGCCCGAGCCCAATAATGAGGCCGAGTGCCTCACGCTGCTGTCCACCGAGCCAGGCAGCAGCCGGAGCAATGCGCCTGTGTTCCGGTTCTGCTTCAAGGACGGCAAAATGATCGAAAAAAGGTCCTTCGAGATCAACCTTTTTAACCTCAATCTGAGCAGGTCAGGTGGATGGTGAGGACGGCCTGGGCGAGGCTGGTGATACGGGTGGTGGAGCATCGTAGCTTGCGCAGGAGTTGTCAGGTCTTCGAGGTGGCCATGGCCTGATCGATGAGCGTGCGGATCTTGGCGTGTGGGCGGTTGACGGCCTGCTGACCTGCGGAGAGCATCTCCCAGCGCCCGCGGTAGGGAACTCTCACGGTGGCGCCGGCGCCCTGGTAGCCCTTGTCGGCCCAGCACTCCACCCAGCCTCTTTCGATGATGCCGTGGGTTCGCGCGGCCTTGACGTCGTGGACGGCGCCGGGCAGCCGGGCGAGGCTCACAGCAGCCGTCCCGCCGGATCGGCGATCACCTGCACGTTCATGCCGTGCTTCTTGTGCTTGCCAGAGTAGAAGGGACGGTCGGCGGTGATGCGGTCGATCGCACAGCACGACGTTCCTCAGCCACTGAGCCCTCGCACTGGCACTGGGCGGCGGCTGGCTGCATACATCGCGCCTCAGGTTGAGCGCCGGGAAGTCGCCGATGCGCACGAGCCTTGCTGATCGCCCTGGATGCGCACTGTGTGTGGCCGGTTTTCAGACTGCCGCCGGGGCTACCTGCTGCGCGGGCACGGAGCCCGCGTCACCCAGGGCGGCGAGGTAGCGCTCGGCGTTGAGGGCTACCGCGGTGATGGTGCCTGCTGCGGTGATGGCCTGGCGGTAGGTGTGGTCGACGACGTCACCGGCGGCGAAGACGCCTGCGATGTTGGTGTGCGTGTGGGGGGGCGACCTGGATGTAGCCCTCGTCGTCCAGGTCGAGTTGGCCGGTGAACAGTTCGGTGCGAGGGTCGTGGCCGATGGCGATGAACAGCCCGGCGACGTCGAGGTCGCGGGTGGCGCCGGTCAGGACGTCGCGCAGGACGACGCCGGAGAGCATCCCGTTCGTCTCCTTGATCTCGGCGATCTCGCTGTCGAAGGCGAAGGAGATTTTGTCGTCGGCGAACGCCCGGTTCTGCATGACCTTGGAGGCCCGCAGGGTGGAGCGGCGGTGGACGACGGTGACCGAGCGGGCGAAGCGGGTGAGGAAGGTGGCTTCCTCCATGGCGGTGTCGCCGCCGCCGACCACGACGATGTCGCGGCCCTTGAAGAAGAATCCGTCGCAGGTCGCGCACCAGGAGACGCCGCGGCCGGACAGTTCGTCCTCGCGGGGAAGGCCGAGCTTGCGGTAGCCGGAGCCGGTGGCGACGATCACCGTCTTGGCGCGGTGCACGGTGCCGGCGCGGCCCCGCCGGTGCAGGCCCCAGGCCAGCGAGAAGCGGCCGCTGATGCGCTGAGCGGCCGCCCTGGAGACCGACCGCCGCAAGTCCGAGAGTCAGGCAGCCTATGACTAGCGCCTCGCCCAGACCCTGATCCGCATCGGCCACAACGCCCGCAGTATCCCACCGCCCGGACTGGTCGACCTCCCGGTCGCCCCTGGGAGATCACCGCCGAGTGCCTGATCCACCTCACCGCCCGACACCTCGGCCGCACCATCGCCCGGATCGGCCGCATGGTCGCCGTCGCAGCGAAGGAGGAATGACCCGATGCCGATCCGACCGGAGAATGCGTCCGACAGCACACCGCCGAGACCCACGTTGCCAACGTTCTCACCTAAACGCGGCTGCGCCTCCTGCACCAAGGTCAGCACCGGACGGAGTGAGCCGCGAAAGCCTTCTTGGCCCCTTTCGTCCGACGACAAATCATTGTGATTCGTCTCATAGACCGTCGCGCCGAGAAGGGCACCGAGGTTAGCGTCCACCAAAACCGCACCGCCGGGCTGCAGGGACGACCGACCGAAGAGCCGTGAGGCCGGTCTTCCGCCGCAGGGATCGGAGACGTAGCGATGATCGACGAAGAGCGTGGCACCGGATCCAAGAAGCCTGTCCGCTCCCGCCAGGGCGATCGACGCACGTACGTTCTCGATACCAGCGTGCTCCTGGCAGACCCGGCCGCCATGACCCGCTTCGAGGAGCACGAGGTCGTTCTCCCGGTGGTCGTGGTCACCGAGCTGGAGGCCAAACGGCACCACCCTGAGCTGGGCTTCTTCGCCCGCCAGGCGCTCCGCCTCCTTGACGACTACCGCATCCGGCACGGCCGCCTCGACGAGCCGATCCCTGTCGGCGAGTTCGGCGGCACCATCCGCGTCGAACTGAACCACACCGACCCCTCGATCCTGCCCGCCGGCTACCGCGTCGGCGGTGAAGCCGACACCCGGATTCTCGCTGTTGCCCGCAACCTCCAGGCAGAGGGCTACGACGTCACCGTCGTCTCCAAGGATCTGCCTCTGCGGATCAAGGCCAGCTCGGTCGGCCTCCTTGCTGAGGAGTACCGCGCCGAGCTCGCCATCACCTCCGGCTGGACGGGCATCACCTCACTCCACGTTCCTGCCGATCAGGTCGACATCCTCTTCGGCGCTGGCCACGACGCCGCGACCGACATCGACGGCGCAGCAGAGCTGCCCGTTCACACTGGCCTGGTCCTGCACTCCGAGCGCGGACGAGCGCTGGGCCGGGTTAGCCACGACGGCCGGGTGCGACTGGTCCGCAGCGACCGCGAGGCGTTCGGCCTGCGAGGCCGCTCCGCCGAGCAGCGGATCGCCCTCGACCTGCTCCTCGATCCCGACGTCGGTATCGTCTCCATGGGCGGCCGGGCCGGCACCGGAAAATCCGCACTGGCGCTGTGCGCGGGCCTGGAGGCCGTCTTGGAGCGCCGCCAGCACCGCAAGGTCATGGTCTTCCGTCCCCTCTACGCGGTCGGCGGCCAGGAACTCGGCTACCTGCCGGGCAGCGAAGTCGAGAAGATGGGCCCCTGGGCCCAGGCCGTCTTCGACACCCTCTCTGCAGTCACCACCCCCGACGTGATCGAGGAGGTTATCTCCCGCGGCATGCTGGAGATCCTTCCGCTCACCCACATCCGCGGCCGCTCCCTTCACGACGCCTTCGTCATCGTCGACGAGGCGCAGTCCCTGGAGCGCAACGTCCTACTCACCGTCCTCTCCCGTATCGGCCAGGGCTCCCGCGTCGTCCTTACCCACGACGTCGCCCAGCGTGACAACCTCCGCGTCGGCCGCTATGACGGCGTCGTCGCTGTCGTAGAAAAGCTAAAGGGCCACCCGCTCTTCGCCCATATCACCCTCACCCGCTCTGAACGCTCCCCCATTGCCGCCCTCGTCACCGAAATGCTGGAGGGTTGAGGGGGAACCGGCTCCCGACGTTGAGGAACAAGTTACGACCTCGTGCGTGATTGGCATGGGGCCGTGTCGGGGTAGCGGCTGGTGTTGTGATCACGTCTGCGTGGCGGGCAGTGCGAGTGTTTTGTTGTGTTGGGTTGCTCGCTGGTCGGATTGGAGTCCGGCGATGGCCCGGATGGTGTCAGGGAGGTTGTCCCGGC
>NZ_JBEXRZ010000214.1:0-12436 GCF_040613325.1 Streptomyces sp. NPDC006283
GGGTGGCACGGTCACCCTCGAGTACGCGCCGTCGAGCGTCTACGAGGCCGGGCTGATCGGCGCCGGGGCACTGCTGGTGGTGCCGCCTTCTGGTGCGTCCCCGGGACCTGCGTGAAGCCGACCGGCCCCTGGAGAAGGCGACGGTCCGCGCGATCGCCGCCGGACTGGGCCGCAGTCCCTCCATCGTCAGCCAGGGAGATCCGCCGCGATCGGCATGTCTGCGCAGAGCGTGACAGATCTGTTCCGGGCTCCACCGCTCGTCATGCCTGCCTGGACGAGCCTTCTCCAGGAGCCGGTCGGCGATGTAGATCCGGTCGGCTTCACGCAGGCATCGAGGGGACCAACCCTGACGAAGTTCCCTTATCCAGCTGCGTGCGTGCGCGCGTAGGCACGCGCACACGATCTTGGCCTGCACCTGTCCGTCCACAGCCGCGAGCACCTTGAGGCCGTCGCCGCCCAGTTCAACGGCCGGCCACGCAAAACGCTCGGCTGGGGTTTCCCAGCCGAGCGTTTTGCATAAACTGCTCGCCGTCTGACACAACCGATATGGTTGCGACGATCCCTGCAGAAGGCCATGTGGGTAGGGGGCCTCCATGCGTTTCAGGACAATTCGGCGGCCCTTGCTGAGCGTGGTGCTGGCTCTGTCGGAAACCCTGGGGCGCAGCGGCTTGTGGCCCTCCCAAGCGGGTTCCAGAGCCGCGGTTTCTGACAGAAACGGATCAAGCTGCCTGCTCGGTAAAGCCTGTCCGGTCGAGGACCTTGCGGTAGGTGTTGAGGATCGGCGCCTGAGGAGCCCAGTACGGAAGCGGCTCTTGAGCGTCGTACGCCTCTGGGACAAGGACGGATCCCTTCACCATGGGCATGAGCCGGTCACCGAAGAGCTTTTCTGCCTCCTCCTGGATGCCCTTATAGAACTTGCCCTGGCTGTCGTGTTCCTTCGCCTCGTTCATGATGAACAAGGAAGCGTCCGGGGTTGCGTCCCAGTCCTCGTAGCCGGCACGTACCTTGGCGATCTCGTCCTTGAGCGCAAGCGCGCCCCGGATCTCCTTCCGTGTGGGCTTCATGCAGACGGCCACTTCAGTCGAGGCGACGAGGAGGGACACCGAGAGCCGTCCGAGAGAAGCCGGGCAGTCCACGCCGATGAAGTCGAATTCTTCCTCCCCCACTCCCCGCTTCAGGGCAATCTGGAGCCAGAAGACGCCCTTGCCGTCCTGGATGAGCTCACCATCGGCCTGCGCCATCTTCTTGTGGCCGCGTAGAATGAAGAGGCCGGGGATCTCCATGAAGGCGTCTGGGCCGCTGCCCGGTCCGATCCGGGTCCTGGCCGGAACGATAGCGTCGCGAAGTTTTGCCCGTCCAAGCATCACGTCATGGACCGTGGCCACACCGTCGGGGACATTGTCGCCGTCCCAGCCGAACCAGTAACTCGCGTCGGACTGCAGGTCGGCATCCACGATGAGGCCCCGATATCCCCGCAGAGCAGCAAGGGTCCACATCGTGACCATGTGCGTGGTCTTGCCGACAGAGCCCGCGCGGTTCATATTCGCGATCACGGGTGGCAGATGCCTCGCGTACGAGGGCCGGCGCAGGGCGAGAGTCTTTTCAGTCATCAGGTGTCCTTCGGTTGGGGTGTCCTGTTGGTTCAGTCGAGATGGCGCTGTTCCCAGGCGGTTGGCTTGTAGGCCGCGCTGTCCTGGAGGTGCTGTACGTGGGCGACGTCGCGGTGGTCCCATCGACGTCGACGATCGGATGCCCGTAGTTCGTGCTCCGCAAGAGAGATGGCATAGGCGAGGCGCACCATCGTCGGGCCATCGGAGGCAAGAAGGACCGAGTCGCGGTACGAACTCGGCGTCATCGCAGTCGCGTTCGCCGCTTCGGCCTCCTGTAGCCAGGAGTGGGCTCGGGCGAGGGTACTTGCGGCTGCGCTGGCAACACAGGATGCGGCGATCCGCGCTGTCTCCTGGTCCACCGTCTCCGGTTCGTAGTGCCTGACCAGCTGCTGGCAGGCCTGGTTGCGGCCGGAGTTGGCGGCCGAGCGATCGGCGTCGTCCTCCGCAGTGATGGGCGGCTTTGTCTTGGAAGCGGCAGACGCGGTGGATTCG
Source organism: Streptomyces sp. NPDC006283 (assembly GCF_040613325.1). Taxonomy (NCBI): domain Bacteria; kingdom Bacillati; phylum Actinomycetota; class Actinomycetes; order Kitasatosporales; family Streptomycetaceae; genus Streptomyces; species Streptomyces sp. NPDC006283. Next base: position 2,103 of record NZ_JBEXRZ010000214.1, read on the forward strand.
ATACTCCGAGCGTGCGGAATAGGAGCACTCACGTCAGCTGAATTGGGGCTGCTGTCCCTTTCGGTCTGGGTCAGGACCCCCACCGCTGCCGACGCCTCCCGTCCGCTCGACGGTTCTGCCCAGTCAGGCTCAAGCCCTGGAGCAGCCGCCTGGTTTCTGTCAGAAACGGAGAGGGAGGGGGAGAGCACCACGTTGGCGGCCTCTTTCGCGGTGAGGCCCCGCTCAGCCATCACCTCGTGTCCCTCGACAAACCGGTGCTCATTGCCCTGGCCAAGCGCGGTCAACAAGTTGTACGCACTGTCGATGCTGATTCGTCGCTGCTTCACGAGCAGTCGGCCGTCTTCCGGCAGTTCAAGGAGCTTCACGCGCTTGGTGATGTGCGACTTGCTGCGCCCAGTAGCGGTGGCGATGGCCTGGTAACTGAGCTGGTCTTCGATGTTCGTGCGGCGGTAGCCCTCGCCCTCCTGGAACACATCTAGGCCGCGACGCTTGAGGTTCTCCTCCAGCATCACCAGGTTGAGGTGGGCCACCATGTCGTCCTGGACATCAATGCGAACGGTGTTCTGGCCGGCCGCGAGAACGGCGTCGAAGCGGCGATGACCCGCCATCACCACGTAGCGGGCGTCGCCAAGACCGGCCTCGTCCTCGGGGTAGCGGCTCAGGAAGGCTTCACGCCTCGCTACGACCACCGCCTGGATGAGTCCTACCTCCTTGAGGGAAGCCACCATCTCCGCCTTCTCCTCCGGCGAGTCCCACAGGTCCTCGCCACGCAAGTTGCGGGGGTTGGGCTCCACTTTGGAGACGGGAACCTCCTTCCCTCCCCCCGAGATGACAAGGGGCTGCTCCTTGATGGGTTCATCCTTAGGCGCGTTAGCTGAAGCGCCTGCTTGCTTGCCCCGCGGCATCGGATCTCCTCTGTGTGACGATGTGGTACCCGGGAAGGTTAGCGACTCGGCGAACCGATCCTGGATCGGGACCCTCCTTCCTGATGGTGTTTCTGGCAGAAACACCCCGGAGTAGTCTCGTCTTGATCACTACTTGCCGATAAAAGCCACGCGCGCGCACGTGCTGCTGATATTGCACATCCGTGAGCCGCTGCAGCCGGATCGGCTCTGCGGCGAGATGCCAGGACCCGGACGCATTGGGAGCAGCGCCTATCTCCAGCGCCCGGGAAAGACGCGCCGGGTGTCGTCGGTTGCGGGAAGCACGACGCACATCTGAAAACCGCGAGCTGCCGATACGGCGTCCGCGAGCTGCCACGCCTCCTCGGCATCGATGTCGGCAGCGCTGATCAGAATCCACGGCAGCGGGTGGGCCAGGGCAGAGGGATCGTCCTGGTGCTGGTGCAACTCCAACAGCAACTTGCCTATGTCCGCCGTTACGGCTGACAGGTGAGGCATCGCCCGGATTAGGCCCTTGGGCAGCAGCGCGGCCAGGCGCTGCCGGAGACCGACGGTCAGGATCTCTCTGTGCCTGCTCCAGTGATTCGTGCCTGCCTCGAGGGCCAGTGCGCGGCACACGGACAACGTCGTCTGCTGCGGCGTCGAGCAGCAACGCCCGGCGTGCAGCAGGTCGTCGTTCTGCGTGGCCCCCAGTTTGACGAGCGACGGATACGGCCCCGCGGAGGTCGGCGCGATGGATTCGAGGGGCGCAAGGGGAGTGTTCGGCTCAAGCACCCAGGTGCCTCGAGTCTCCCCGGGCATGAAGGGCTCGGGGGCCGGCGCTGTGGGGTCGTCAGGAAGGAGAACGACCGATGCCTCGGTGACCCGTGCGCCGCGGATGGCAGGCACGTCGTTCCCAGCTTCCTCTCCGTGGGAGGCGGGTGCCCTCAGTGCGGTGTCCATGAGCGCGACGCCCGACGGTATTCCAGTAGCCTGCGCGACCTGCTCCGCAGTAGTGGGTGCCTCAATGGCGATCGTCTCACCGGCCCGCCGACGGCGTTGTTGCAGGACCGCTTTACCGCGAGAGCTCCGGTTAGCGAGGCGGCCAGAAGCGCGCCGATCCCTCCGACGAGTGCGGTTCGCCGCAAGAGGATGCGTCCTGATGGTTCGAGACCGAGATATCAGGGCTGTCGTGCTCGGCAGCTGGCCGGTGCGGGGCTGCAGCCGCAACCGGGCCATGTGCCCGCCGGCCGTCCGGGCCCGCCACCGGCTCGCCATACTTCGGCGCCTTGGCCGCCGCGGTGCCCTGGACCTCGAGCAGGCCGACCATCACCAGAGCTCCACACCCGCCCCATTGCCTGTGGCGCGCCTGCCGGAAGGGATTGTGGTGTCAGAACTGGGCGCTGGCACCGGGCTCGGGAGTGTGCGGTGTGCCTGACGTGTCCCACTGGGTGGTGGGAAGGGTGTGGGCGTGAGGGATGCGGCGCAGCAGCCGGGCCAGTTGGCGTGGGGGGTTGCGGAAGGTCAGGGTGGTGCCGTGGTGGCGGGCGGCGTTTCGTGCGGCGATCAGGGCGCTGAGGCCAGCGCAGTCGCAGAAGCTGAGCCGGCGCAGGTCGATGATGACCCGCTCATGCCCGGCAATGGCTTCCACGAGTGCCTGGCGGATCCGGGATGCGGTGTCGACGTCGAGCTTGCCGGTCACATAGACGACGGCCTGGCGGCTGCCGCGAAGCACGACGACGTGGGCGCTCATCACGGGGGCCTCCCCTGCGGTGTGTGGCGGCTGACTGGCCCGCGTCTTCGCAGGTGTTGGTTCAGCCGAAGAGGTGGCGTACGCGCAGGGTGCGGATGCGCCGGCGTTTCAGGGGCTGGGGGGAGGCCGTTGGCGGATACGAGTTTGGTGCGAGGTTTCCACTGGGCGTGGTAAGTGGTCCAGAAGTCGTTCCATGCGGCGGCTTCGGTGTGCCCGTGCCCGGTCACATGGATCCCGATGAACGAGACGGTGTAGTCGTCCGGGGTCAGCTTGATGGACACGCTCTGGTTCGGCATCGCCACCACCTCCAAGCGGGTCGTGCGGCGCACACTGCCCCTCAGTGTCCGACCATCGACGCCCGCGCACCAGCCCAAACCGCATAATTTCGAAAGGTGGGCACGCGGCACCGTCGGCGCGCGTTGGGTGCGGGTGTGAGAAGACCAAGATCGAGGCGACATCGCCGTCCGTTACCAATGCGAGGATCCGTGCACGCGCAGCCCCCGTTCCCCCTGGACGATCTCCGTCATGTTCGGCTGGCGGCACGCCGGGCCGGCAACCCGTTCTTCGATCGCACCGTGGTCGAGGCCTTCTACAGCCGGACGGTGTTCGCGGGCCTGGGACTGCTGTTCCTCGCCCGGCCGGTACGATCATGCCCGCAGTTGCGGGTTCATCTGTCGTTCTTCGCACCGGTCGAGGACGGATCCTGGCTGGTCCTGCTTCCCCATCACGGGGCCCATGGCGGTCCGGCCGAGGCGCAGGCTGCGGCCGAGGACCTGGCCGCACAGATGCACCGCACGTCATGGCACCAGGCTGTGGGCCTGTTCGCCCGACCTTCCAGCACCGGACCCGAAGCCGCCGGCACCGTGCGCAGGATGCCGTGAGTGCAGCGGCTCCAGGTCGCTGCACTCACTGCCTGACACACGCCTCCTCCGGATTGCTTCCTGAAGAGAACCGCCAGACGTGTGTGTCCGGCCGGTGGCTACCCCCGAGCGTCTCAGGAATGGGCGCGGGCCAGCCGGGGAACTCGCCATAGAGGCGGGGCTGCTACCGGGGATTCCTACCCTGGCCGTCCATGTACTGCTCGCGCTCGCTCTGTTCCTGGAGCCGGCGGGCCTGATCGGTCAGGCGCTTGCACTCGACGGGGTCTGGGGTGTGTTCGGCCTGATCCTTCATTTCCTGGGCCTTGGCACGCACCTGCTCGGATTTGACGCCGGGCTCACCGGTTATGCTCATGATCGCTTCGTGTGTGTGGGGAGAGCGGACGAAGCACAGCGAACACCCACACCCGACCGTCGCATCTCGAAACACTCACCCGGTGCGTTGCCGCGTTGGGAGCGAGGGCGGGTGAATACGTGCGTGTGGCTGCGGTGTGAGGCGGACGGCGTGATGGTAGGGGAATGCCTGCTTTGATCGTGTGGACGAGCCGTCCGCGACGGGTGGTCGGCGGGTGAGTGTGATGCGCCGGCCGGTAGGGAGTCTCTGGGCAACGGCGTTCTCGAATCACGATGTGGTCGTGTTCGTGCAGGCGGCGGGGCTGAGTGATCCGGGCGAATGCTGGACGATCCGCGCTGGGTCCAGTGGCGGGCGGCCGCGCCTGGGATCTGTCCCGGGATGTCGGCTGAGGTTAGGGCGGGGGCTCTGGCCGGGGCGTGATTCCAGAACCCCCGCACGGGGCCGCGTCCGTGGTGGCAGGAGTGCACTTCCGCGTCCACGGGTCTCAACGATCAGCCGGGCCCGGCGTCACGGCCGCATGCGCAGCCCCGCCGGCCAGCCTCGCTGTGGGCTGTTTGTATCAATGAGGTCACCCTTGCCTGCGAGACATACTGCGGCTGTGACCTGCGGTTTCACCCATTCTCTGTGGCTGGTGCGCGTGAAGTGGATGTGCCGTCGTCGGGGCTTGTGCTGATGGTGGTGTACGGGAGGCGCGATGCCCAACCCCCGGGCCATGTCGGGACGTGTCCTTCACTGAAGGAGTGTTATGCGCAGGTTGTCATGGGGCCGGGTCGCTGCGGCCGGAGCAGTTGTGGTGCTGGTGTGGTCGCCGTCTGTGGCGTGGGGGGTGGCACGCCGGCGGGTGCGGGCCCGTCGAACGTGAGGGTGAGCCCGTCGCAGGTACATCAGGGCGCGACGCTGCAGCTCACCGCCTCGGGCTGCACCAGCGGCGGCACGGTCACCTCCGCGGCCTTCCCCACCGTGCAGTTGCCTACCGGGGCGACCACGACGGCCACCGCGCGGGTGACCGACACCGCCACGCCCGGCGCCCATACTCTGACGGTGCGGTGTGGCAGCCGCACCGCGAACGCCTCGTTCACCGTTCTGGCCGGCGCCGCGGCCCGGGGCGGTCTCGGCGGCAGCCAGATTCCCGGCACGGCCGCGATCGCCGCGGGCAGCGCCATGACAGCACTCGCGGCCTGCACCGGAGCCTTCCTGGTCACCCGCCGCCATCGGACCCAGCGCATGCCGGCGACGTCCAACGGCCGCGGCCACGCCTGAAGCGGAAGCGGCGGATCCGAGTGGGTCGCATACCGTCACCCCTTGATGTGTGGTTCCGCGCCGGCGAGGCGAGCGCAGGCCCGGAACCACACCCCCTTGACAGCTCGAGGTTCCTTGCAAGTACGCCGAGAAGAAGCATCGGTAGACCGGTGCCTGACCTGGTGTGGGGCCTGGCCGGGCATGGTCAGGGCCCGCGGCGCGCCTTCTTGGGGAGTAAGCACGCGTCGCCCGGCACAATGTGTCGCACACCGACCGGTCACGCTGCTTACGGCCTCGCCGCGATTGAGGTGTGAATGTGCTGGGTTGTGGTTCGGCTGGTGAGTGATCAGCAGGCAGTGTCGAGTACGAGTACCAGTTCGGTGCTGCGTTCGTGGTGGGTGGGTCGTTGGGGCTGCTCGGTCGGTGCCTCCCGCACGACTTCCCGAACCTCCGGGGCGTCAACTGGTTCGACACGGTGGACTTCCCCAGGGACGGCGACGGCTGCCGCTGGGACTCCCCCCACGACCCTGTCACCCGTGTCCGCCTCCAAGACGTCCGACACGTCCGCGTCCACCAGCACCGGCCCGTGAAGGGCCGCGTCAAAAGTGTTTCGATCAAGCGCGAGGGACCGCGGTGGTACGTCATCCTCGCCTGCGACAACGTGCCCGCCGAACCGTTGCCCGCCACGGGCGCGGTGACCAGCATCGACATCGGCGTCACCCACTTCCTCACCACGTCCGAGGGCGAACACCTGCCCAACCCCCGGCACGATAAGCGCAACGCCGAAGCCCTCGCCGACGCTCGGCGGGCGCTCAAGGCGTTCCCACGCCGAAAGCGGGAACCGCACCGCCAAGCACCGCAAGGACGGTGGAGAAGGTAGCCAAGCAGCACCGCAAGGTGCGCAGGCAGCGCACCGACCACGCGCACAAGTGCGCCCTTGCGGCGGTCCGCACCTACGACATGATCGCGCACGAGCAGCTGAGTATTGCGAACATGGTTCGCGCACCCAAGCCCAAGCCCGAACCCGAGGCGCCCGGCGCGTTCCTTCCGAACGGTGCCGCTGCAAAGGCCGGGCTCAACCGAAGTACGCGGGTTGGGGGTACTCCTGGGCATCCTCACGCACGAGTCTGAAAGCGTCGGCCCCCTGTCTCGCCGACGTCGGTAGTGGGCATTGGCTCCGGGCGAGATGGTGATGGCCGCGAAGGTCTACAGGTAACCGGCGTGGGTGAGGCGGTCGTTCTTGACGAAGCGGCGTCCGACGTAGCGCTTCTTCCCTGAGGCTCGGGGGATGGGTGCCGATCCGGCGTATGCCTTCAGGGACCGGGCGTCGCTGAACCTACTGCGGTCGTCCCCGACCTCGGCAAGTACTCGGGCGCCGAGCAAGTTGCCGAGGCCGGGGAAACTGGTGATCACCTCAGCGTCCGGGTGTTGCTGAAATGACGCCGCTCGCCGTCGGCTTCGCGGCGGGGATGTGCTTGCCCTGCTTGTTCACCAGTAGCCGCCAGGTGTGCGGTCCCGGCAGGCCGTCCGCCTCCTTGCCGCGCCAGCCCTGGGCGCGCTGGAAGGCCTGGGTCGCCCGCCGGTCGGCCTCCGTCCAGCGCGGACCGGGCCCCTTGCGATAGAACCGCTTGCCGCCGCGCGCCACGAGCATTTCGCCGAGGCGAGTGACGGACGCGTTGTTCGTGCCGGGTCGGAAGAGGGAGGCACCCGGGAACGGAACGGCCTTCCGTTTCCCTCCGCCTCCGCCCGTGCCGGTGCCGAGGCCCTTGTAGCGGTAGGCGACGTAGGAGGCGGAGTTGTTCCTGTAGGCCATCGGTGTGGCCTGTTTGCGGGTGTGCGGCTTGGCCTGCTCATACGTCGTGTAGTAGGTGTGCGTGTAGTCGGTCCAGCCGCCGAAGATCGTGACGTGCGAGCCCCCCGTCGGGTCGGCGGGATTGTGGAAGAGCAGGATGTCCCCTGCCCGGAGATCGTCGCGCATGATCCGGTCGCCGAACTGGGCGAGGCTTCCGGTCCACTCGTTCTTCGCCAGGTTCCAGGCCATCGACACATAGCCGGAGCAGTCCTGGCGGTACCCGTCGGACCAGTACTTCGACATGCTGTACGGCACCTTGGCATCGACCCATTTCTTGGCGCGCTTGATGATCTCCGCGCGGGTGCTGGCGCGCAGCGGCGCCTTCGCGGTGGCGGGCCGGCCGGCGGGGCCGTGCAGCGGCGCGGCGCCACCCTGTTCGGTGGTCGGTCCCGGTTCCGCGGTCCGCTCCCCGGATCGCACGGCTGCGGGGGAGGCGTTCTTCGCCGTCGCCCCCGTTCCCGTGGCTCCCAGGACGACCCCGGCGGCGGTGACCATGACCAGCGCCCTGCGGCAGCCCTGCGCCGAGGGGTGCTCCCCGGCGGCGAGCGTGCGGCGCCGGTGCGCGCAGCCCGCACAGTCGCAGTCCGCGGCGGGCTCGAACTCCTCGAAGACCGGTACGGCAGCCATGTCTGTCCCCTCCGCACTCAGCAAGCTCTTGTTGCTTTTTCACGGGCGCCAGTGTCCCAGCGGTATGGACATCACGCATTTTGAGACTCATGGCTCAATTCCTAGTCAGGCTGTGAGTCGGTAGTGGGCCTGTCGAACGAACGTCCCTGTCTCACAATCGGTGGTGTCGGAGCGTGTTCCTTCATCGTTGATGTGACGTGCAGAATGTCAACGAGGTTGTAGAAGTGGTGTTTTCGGGGCTGTTGCCGCTGATCCCGAGGGCTTGATGACGGACTGGATGGACGGCCCGGGCACCGGGAGAACATCTTGAACTGCGAGTTCAAGGAGATCGGCGTCGGCCTCGCGCAGCCGAACGACTACTGGACGCAGGACTTCGGCACCGCCCGATAGCTCTTTCCCCCGGGCGAAAGGCGCCGCAACGGGCACGGGGCGGCTCTGCAGTGCGATGGCGAGCAGGGCGCATCCGCCCGGGGCGAGCACCGATGCAGTCGCGATCAGCAGATGCCGCCACCCCAGGGCGTGACGCACTCAACTTTTTGGCGAGGCGGCCGTGACGATTTAGACGCGGCCGCATCTAATAGGGGAAAAGGACACCATGGTCCGGCTCTACGGCCGTCCCCGTCCCCGGGTGACCGGAGGTTTGTCGTTGATGGAGCCCGTGGTCACACGACCTACAGCGCTGCCTACCGGGGCCTCGCCTAGCTTGCCCAGGCCGTGGGCGCGAGCATCCGGTGCCTTGAATTGCCTCTCGCAGCCGGCGCTGGGTGAGCGTTGGGGCCCTCTCGGATCGTGGTGCGTTTGGAGGGGCGGCCAAGGCGACAGGAACAGCGACCGATGATTTTCACACTACTCACCCTGCTCCCTCTCGCGCTGGCTATGGTCCTGACAGCAATCGATGATCCCCGCCACCATGGCCGACACCGCAAGACGTCGCCGGATGACGGCCATCGGCGGCGCGGACTGGCCTTGGGAGCGGGCACTTGCAGCCGCTTCGCCCCTCCCTCGCGGTCCCGGCCGAGCCGGTGACAACCGTTGGGCATCCGCCACCCGAGGGCAGAAGCCCATCGCTTTCGAGACCCCACTGCCACACCGGCCACCCTCCTCGCGGTAGCCGCCTAACCCACGCGGGACCGGGTCCTTACTTCCCGCCCAGTACCTTCAGGAAGGATGCGCACCGTGCCCTCCCCAAAGATTCCGCCGCGTCCCAGCCGGCGGCTACTGGCAGATCCGGAGGAGCCGTTCACCCCCTTGTTCGTGCCGTCGGCCGGTGAGATCGGGGTGCTGCCCTGCGCCCAGGCCGGTATTGATCCCGACGAGGTCTTCTTCCCATCTGACTCCGGGGCGATCCGTTCGAGCAAGGCCGTCCAGCTGGCAAGGGCGGTGTGCGGTCCCTGCCCCCTCCAGGACGGTTGTCGGCAGTGGGCGCAGGAGAATCGTGAATGGGGGATCTGGGGTGGTGAGAGCCAGCAGGACCGGTACCGCTCCACCGGGATCTCGCCCCGCCACGCTTCCCTGCCGTCCCGCAGATCGCGACGCGTTCCCGGATGGGATGCGAGCCTGCCCCGGGCGGCGGCCGGAGCCCTGGTTTTTCAGAGCCCGCCCCACCGCGTTACCCGCTGAATACGCCACCGACCGGCGCTGAATCGGGCCTTCGCCTCGGTAACCGTGCGGCGGGTGATGCGTCCCCGCCGGTGAAGCCCATCGCGGCTCGCGGCTGGTTTCGGCATCAACCCTGGCACTGCGCCGCTCAAGTCCATGCGGTCGTGGGGCATCTGGTCGGTCTCGCGCTGGGTTGACGGCGGCCTGGCAACAGCCGGCGCCCGTATGCTACTCGGGAGAGCACCGTCGGCACGGAGTGAACCTGCAGGTGGTGACGTCCCCGGACGGAACGCCGATGTAGTTTCGCGGGATGTCCCTGGACCCGACCGGCACCGGCCTCATGCGGGACGTCCAGCACGGCAGAATACGGGACCAACGAAGCCTCCGGCCCTTGATGTGTTGAATGAGACCACCACACCAACGACGGAGGCTTCGCCATGTCACCAACAAGCCAGCTGAACTGCCCTTTCACCCCTCAGAGCCAAGATGAAGGAGGTTCACTGACGTTGGTTTCTGAGCCCCGTCCACGGACATGGTGGGCCGCTGTTCGGGGCCTTCGCGGGGCAGCCGGTCGTCGGCTGCCCGTCATGGATCGCGCCAGGGACGACCCGTCCGGGAGTGTCGTCCCTGGCGCCGGGCCGCCACGCGGCACCGCCGGAAGGGCGGCGGCCGCCGTGGCGACCCAGGCGCCGCGGCTGAACGACAGTGCGAGGGGTACGAGGAGCACCACCGCGGCGGTGAGCGCGCACGGCCTCAGCCAGGCCGGCGCGTCGGGCGGGGTGCGCAGGGCGAGGGCGAGCGCCGCGAGCAGCCCGTACGAGACGACCGTCGCCATCCCCATGACGTCCGTCGGACCGAAGGTGCCCACGGCCCGGATGTCCTCGATCGGCCGGCGCGACCGTGACCGCTTCGCCGTCCGCCGCCGGGAGGGGGACGGCCGGCAGCAGCACGGTCGCGACGAGTGGCAGCAGCCCCAGGTACCGCGGGGTGCGCGGCGGCCACACGGGGTTGCGGGCGAGGGGGGCCGCGGGAGCGGTGGTCATGGTCAGCTGCCTCCCAGCCGGAACAGCGAGGCGGCGGTGCGGGCCAGGATGCAGATGTCCTGCCACAGCGACCAGGTCTCGATGTAGTGGTTGTCGAAGCGGGCCCG
>NZ_JBEXRZ010000215.1:0-12319 GCF_040613325.1 Streptomyces sp. NPDC006283
TGCCGCCCGCAGGCTGCCCGGCATTGCGCCGGACCGGGCGGTGGCCGGGTCTCTCATCAGCGTCTCCGACGGCACCCCACGGACCCGGCGACACCCCCCCCAGGTCATCCGTTCGACAGAGGGGACACAGTCATACCGGGCCCGGAGGCCAGCGGCCCCGTTGCAGGACCGCGAAAAACATAACGGGGCGTCCGCCCTTGTTGCCCTTGGCCTCTGCGGCCCCTAGGCCGTCGTAGGTCAGCTCGCGTTGGAGGTCGCGCTGGAGTTCGCCGGCGGCGGCGAGGGTCTGCACCATGAATTTCACGGTGGACAATAGCTCTCCGGTGCGCGGGTGGCGGGCGGTGAGGTCCATGGAGGAGAACGCGCCGTCGTGGATGCGCAGCGCGAGGCGGTCGCGCTGGAGGACGTCGAGCACGTCGAGGATGTGGCCGGTGCCGCGTACGAGGCGGAGGTTCGCTGCCATGGGCGAGAGGTTGTCGTGTGCGCGGTTCCTCGGGTTCCCGTGACAGGACGGGAGAAGTGTCACTCTGGCACGGGCCCGGAACGAGAAATCCGAGGCTTCCCGGCGTGCCAGCCTGACCACCGTGAGCCCGAGTGAGCTCTCGGCCCAGGCCCACGATTCACTCCTCCCCCGGCCCGAAGACACCGGCGCGGGCCCCGTCTCTGGAGCGGCGATGGCAGATGAGCAGCAGACCCTCACCGGTCCTTGGCGCCCTTGTGCCGATGGGCGCCACCACCGGCACTGACCGGTTTTCTGGTGCTCCTCGCGGTGATGTTCGCCGTGTCGTACGGGATCGGATCAGCGGTCGGTCCGGTCGCACCGGGCATGCACTCCGCCGGCACCGATTCCGACGACGGCTCCGAGCATCATGGAGACGGCGGCATGGGCGGCATGCACTCGGGCAGTGAACGATGACCACGGAAGCGATCAGCGGCCCTCGCGTCCACCGATCTGATCGTGGCGCCATGACCTGCGCAGCCTGTGTGAACCGGGTGGAGAAGCGACTGGCCAAGCTCGACGGTGTCACCGCCACGGTCAACCCCACCACTGGGCAGGCCCGGGTGAGCCATCCCCTGGACATCACCGCGGAAATCCTCATCGCGACTGTCAAACGTGCTGGATACACGGCGGAACTTCCCTTACCGCCCGAGCCACAGGAAGACGCACGGCCGTCGGATCCGGAGGAGGACGAGGCGCGGAAGGAGCGCGAACGCCTGCTGATCACCGCGCTGCTCTCGGTGCCTGTCCTCGTACTGTCCATGGTTCCTGCCCGGCAGTTCCACAACTGGCAGTGGCTGTGTTTCGTGCTCGCTGCTCCCGTGGTCGTCTGGAGCGCATGGCCGTTCCACCTGCGAGCGGCGCGCGGCCTGCGGTACTCGACAGCCACCATGGACACGCTGGTCTCGCTCGGTGTCATCGCCTCGTTCTCCTGGTCCGCCTACGCCCTGTTCCTCGGCGGCGCGGGTGAGCCAGGCGGGCATATGCCCTTCCCCCTGCTCCCCTCCGCCGGTGGAGACGTCGCACACGTCTATCTGGAAGCAGCCGTCGGCGTACCCCTGTTCGTCCTGACCGGGCGTTTCCTGGAAGCACGCGCACGCAGCGGTACGGGGCAGGCGCTGCGGTCCCTGGCCGGGCTGGCCGCCAAGGACGTGACTGTACGGGAGAACGGGCAGGAGCAGCGGATCCCGATCGACCAGCTTCGGATCGGCCAGGAGTTCGTCGTCCGGCCCGGTGATCGGGTGGCCACCGACGGGGTGGAGCGGACACCCAACTCGCCCGCATGGTCACCGAGGCCTAGGCGGGAAAGGCTCCCGCCCAGCGCTTGGCCGACACGGTGGCAGGGGTCTTCGTCCCCGTCGTGCGCGCTCTGGCTCGGTGTCGGTCTCCAGCGCCTGAGGCCCGCTGACCAGGACGCCGAGCTGGCCGCCACGGCCCGTGGCGGCCAGCAGAGCCGTGGGGGGCGCCAGTCCCAGGGCGCAGGGACAGGCGACGACCAGGATCGCCACGCACGCGGTGACGGCAGCCTGCGGGTCTGCCTCCATCGCTCTCCAGCACCAGCAACCTCTTTGGCTGCGTACACGCAAAGTCTCACGAGGCACTGCACCCGTCCGACCAGAGGCTGAGACGGGAATCCACCATCCCGCCGACTGCTCACCGCACTCGCTACGAATATCGTTACACGGAGAGTTAGGGCACCGCAGATACCACACCAGTACAGAGGTCACCATGACGTTTCCGCAGCAGTCACGCCGCCGTTCCCTGGGTGGGCGCATCCTCGTTGCCGCCGGTGTCGCGGTCGCGCTCCTGGCCGGCGGGGTCCTGTGGGCCGCGAACAACATGGGAAAGATCAAGGAATGGGTGGGTGGGGCCTGGGACCTCACCTATGAAGGCACTGCCCTCAGCGGTGACCCGCAGGCCACCGCCGTGCGCTACCGGCATAACCCGGACCGGTACAGGTCCGACGTCAGCGACGAGCGGCTCGGTCCCACACAGCTTCCCTGGAGCTCGAGCGTCTTGGTCAATACGGGACAGGACGCCTTCGTGGAGGTGACCCCGGCCGAGAACACGACCGCCTCCTGCCGGATCCTGCTCGACGGTGTCCGGGTGGTAGCCGAGGGCAAGTCCCCTGCTCCTGGGAAGCCTGCTGTCTGCAAGGTCACTACCAGTAGCACCCCGGAGAAGTGGCCCCGCTGACCTCGGGATCACAGAGGTGCATGCCCGCTGCACCCCGGAGGACAAAGCAGCCCTCGTGCGGCGGCTGAAGGACGAGGGCCGTCAGGTCGCCGTGATCGGTGACGGCGTGAACGATGCCGCCGCACTTGCCAGCGCCGATCTCGGTATCGCCATGGGCAGCGGCACCGACGTGGCGATCGGGGCAGCCGATGTGACCCTGGTCAGCGGCGACATCAAGGCGGTCACCGACGCGGTGCGCCTTGCCCGGCGCACTCTGGGGGCGATCCGGGTCAACCTCCTCTGGGCGTTCGGCTACAACGTAGTCACCGTGCCGCTGGCCGCAGTGGGGTGGCTCAACCCGATGGTCGCCGTGGCTGCGATGTCCGCGAGCTCCCTTCTGGTGGTGGGCAACAGCTTGCGCCTGCGCGCCTCCAGCCCTCACGCCCGATGCGCTCCGGATCCCGCCCCGCCCGAGGAGGCGTTCAGCGATGACCGATTCCATTCCGTCGGCAACGGCGGAGGGCTGGAGGCCGAGCCGTCGGCGCCTGCGCGACGGGTTCCGCCGCGCTCGCCCCGATCGCCGCCGGAGCGGCTCTGGGCGGACTGACGATCTGGACCGCGTCCGGTGCGGCTGGCAGCCCCCGCGGATCGAGGTCAGCGACGCGCGGATCTTCCTGCCCTACGGCGACCGCGAAACCGCTGCGGCGTTCTTCAGGATCTCCAACAACGGCGGGACCGATGACCGGTTGACCGCCGTGACATCCTCTGCCATCGAGGAGGCCATGCTCAGCCGGCACGAGAGTGCGGGCAGCGGAGCCGATTTCATGCGCATGGTCGACTCGGCGGAGATCCCCGCAGGCGACACGCTGGTCATGTCGCCGAGCAGTCTGGAGGTGATGGTGACCGTGAAGGCCCGCTGGCAGGTGGGCGACACTGTCCCGTTCACTCTGCATTTCCGCCACGGTGGACGGATCGAATCCGTGGCGGTCGTGGTCCGGCCCGGCACCTGATTCGCGACCTTGCCGGCCGGCAGAGAATCCAGGACCCACCCTCCCCGTTCGCCGGCTACGACGTCGCTGCCACTGTCTGACTTCCGCAGACACACTCCGCTCGTCGACCCGACCCGTCCGAAGGTGCACCGCGACCGGAAACAGTCGCCGGTTCACGGGAACCTGACGCTCCCCTCATCCGACTACTGCCGAGTGGGAGGGCGGGACATGACGTCGTACCCGCGCGGCTTCGGACGAGCGAGGGGTGTGTGATGGACGGGCTGGATGTGCGCATGCGGAAGGTCGTCTGCCGCCACAGCAGGGTCGAGGCCATCGTTCACGTCGATCTGGAGATCGCGGCCGGTGAGCGAGTGGCCCTGACAGGGACGAACGGATCGGGCAACACCACCCTGCTCCGCACCGTCCTCGGCCTGCACCACCAGGTGAGGGGCACGATCATGGTCGGCGGCCGGGACACGCGTACATTGGTTGAATGGGCCTGGCGGCGGCGGGCCTGTGCCTGGATCCCGCAGAAAAACGCAGCTGGCCGATTCCCCCTTCTGGGCAACGAGTTGCTCGCCAGCAGCACCGCTCCCGCAGAAGCCTCCGAAGCCGCGACCCGGCTGGGTGTCGGGGCACTCGCCGTGCGGGCCCCTTCACACCCTTTCCGGCGGCCAGCTGCAGCGGATGTACCTCGCCCGTGCGATCGGCTGCGTCGCCGCCGGCGCCGGAGTACTCCTGGCCGACGAGCCTACCGCGGCCCTGGACTTCGCTGGACAGGAAGAGGCGGCAGAAGTCCTCACCTCCCTGCCCGTAACGCTGGTCGTCGTGACGCATGACCGGGCACTGGCCGAGACCGCTACGACCGGCTACTGGAGATGCCGCCGGCCGGTTGCGGGAGGTCCGGTGACCCTCGCCACCACCGACCTCGGCGAACTTCTCCAGGCGGTTCACCGTCTCGTCTGCCGTGCACGGCCATGACGCCGGTGGCGGCCTGCACGGGCGCCTTGTCGATGATCCCGCTCACCGGGGCCGCCGCCCAGGTGACCTGTGCTTCATGAGGGAGGTAACCGCCGCCAGCCAGCACGATCCGCGCGGTCCGGGCGTCTGCCGACGCATCGGGCACCGGGTGCGTACGGGCTCCCAGGAGCCGCAGTGCTCGGCGACAAGGCCGGTCAATTCGCGTGGTCCCGACGTGTCGAACTGCAGTCCGTCGAGTGGCCGGACCATCTGCGTGGTGACTGGTGAGGCCATGCCTCTCCTCTCCTGGCGCGGCGGTGGCCGGCGCATCGGAATGTGTGGCGCGGGAACCCGGGAGCGGGCGCGCTCGACCAGTTCCACGGAGAGGCAGTCGGACTGCCGTTCCCATGGGTTCCCGGCAAACTGGAGGAAAGTGGTGGAGAGCCAAGGCCAGGTACAGGCCGAAATCCCGGAATACGCGCTCGGGGCAGCGGAGTTGCGGGCTCGGGTGACGCATTTCGTACGCAGCCGGGTGATGCCGTGCGAACCCGTGCTCAATGCCGGTGGCCCTCTGCTGCAGCCGCGATGCTGGACCTGCGGACCCTGGCAAAGGAGGAGGGCTTGTGGGCTCTGCCGTTGCCCGCGGAGCTCCCTGTTGCAATACGCTCAGGTGGCCGAAGCCGAGGGAGCAAGCGACCACGGGCCGGCGGCTCTTGGCTCGTCTCCCCTGCTGGACGTCACCATGCTGCAGCGCCACGGCAGCGCCCGCGTACGTGACCTCTACCTCAAGCAGATGACGGCCGGAGAACTCCGCACCTGCTACGCGATGACAGAACCTGACGTCCCAGGGACCGATCCCCTCATGACCAGGACCCAAGCCATCCAGGAGACGGACGGAAGCTGGACCGTCAGCGGCCGTAAGTGGTTCACTTCCCAAGCCGCCGACGCCGACCTGGTCACCGTCCTGGCCCGCACCGCCGGAGCACCTCCCGACCGCGAAGGGCTCTCCCTCCTCCTGGTCCCCACCGACTCCACCGGCTTCCGCGTCGTACGCGAAAATGCCCGTGTTCGGCGGGCGGGCAGTCGGAGATCGAGCTGGACCGTGTCACCGTGCCCGCAGACCACCTGATCGGCGAGCAGCGGCAGGCGCTCGCTATCGCCAGGGAACGCCTCCAACTGGGCCGCACTCTGCGCTGGCTCGGTCAGGCCCAGCGGGCCTTCGACCTCATGTGCGAGCGCGCCAACACCCGCGCCGGCTCCCGAGGACCGCTCGCCGACCACCAACTGGTCCAGCAGCACATCTTCGAGTCGCTGCTTGCTCTGCGCACCACACGCCCGCTGGTCCACGAAGCCGTGGCCCGGATCGACGCCGGACTGGACGCACGCATCGAAGTGGGCCTGTCCAAGGGGGCCGCCCCCCGGATGCTCCAGCAGGTGGCGGACGCGGCTATTCAGATCCACGGCAGTGCCGGACTGGGCCCCGACACCCCCCTGCCCGCACTCTTCCGTACCAGCCGCGCCGCCCGCATCCTCGACGGGCCGGACGAACTGCACATTACGTCCGTCGCGCGCTGGGCCCTGCGTGGCTATCAGGGGTAGAGCCACGGAAGACCGACCAGGGACCGGAAGTGCCTACGTGGGCGGCTCTTCGGCACGTTCTTCCTTCAGTCCCTCAACAAAGGGGCAGGTCAGAACGATGTGCTAAGGACCGGAGGGACTGAAGGGACCGGAAGTTCTTTTATCCAGCTGCGTGTGCGCGCGTGTATGCACACGCACACGAGCTTTGCCTGCCTGTCTCTGGTGCGCTCATAACTAGAAAACTGGGTCCCTTCAGTCCCTCCCTGAATGGTTCCAAGTCGCTGACCTGCATAAACGAGTGAGGGGCCGAGAGGGGCCCGAGGGCCCGACAGTCTCTGGAGCCTTTTCGGTCCCTCACTCGCTCCAGTGCTTCAGGAGAGGGACTCAGGGACCGAAGGGACTGGTCTTGAGTAAGTACTCATGCCTCCCGCAGAGTCGGGAATCCCTACGCTAGGCTCGGCCGCCTATAAGGGAAAGTCAGTCCCTTCAGTCCCTCATTCCGTCTCGGCGGCAGCCTGACCAGCTAAAAAGCTGGCCCCGGATCGAGGGACCAACCCCGACCGGACAAGAGGAACGGACAGACAACAGTGCAGCCCCACGCCGACGCAGTTTTCCCCAGAGTCGCGCAGCCGCCGCGACCTGCGGACGTCGCACGCTGGCTCGCAGGCCGTCAATGGCCCGTCCATCCCCTCGCCCCTGGGCGCAAGACGCCGATCGCCAACTGCGAGCTTTGCCGAACCCGCTCACACGACCCCTCGCAGTGTCCTTGCCACGCTCGGGGCTTGTGGTGCCACGGCTTCTACAGCGCGACCACCGACTTCGCCCTGATCGACTCGTGGTGGGCCAGGGAGCCCCGGGCAGGCGTCGCTGTTTCCTGCGGTCCGGCGCATCTGGTCGTACTCGATGTCGACGCCCATAGCGCCCAAGTGCCCGTTCGTGAGCGCCTCCTGCCGGGCGTCCGCATCCCGGACGAGGTGAACCTCGACGGACTTGCTTCCGGCTTCGACACTCTGGCTCTCCTCGCGGCCTACCGGCAGGAGAAGAACCCAGCCGAAGACGATACAACCCTGCGCGTACGCACCCCCTCCGGCGGACTGCACATCTGGTACCAGAATCCTGAACCTCGCGTCCGCTACCGTTCGTCCACGGGGTCTAGCCCCAAGACAGCCCTAGCCTGGCAGGTGGACGTACGGGCGCACGGCGGATACATCGTCGCCCCCGCTACCCGTACCTCCGCTGGCGTCTACACGCCCCTCGGGCCCATACGCGAACCCGCACCACTCCCTGCCTGGCTGGCAGCTGAACTAACGCGCACCGGCCACGTCATCCAACTGTCGCCCGCCCCGGACCCGCACCCACACAACAGCGGCCTCCGCCCCCGTACCGGCGCAGCTCAGGCACTTCTACAGCCACTCATCAAGGCCGTTCACGAGTGCGCCACTCAAGCGGAGGGAGCAAGCTTCTCCGAGAAGCTCAACCGCGCTGCCTACACGGCCGGCGGACTTGTTGGCGCGGGCTACCTCAACCAGGCCGAAGCCCGCCAAGAGCTGACAGAAGCCGCTCACTATGCTCGTCCCCACCAGACCCGCCGCAGTGAGACGATCATCGACGCAGCCCTTTCCGCAGGCGTTAGCCGCCCGTTCCACCCCAAAGGACTCGCATGAGTAGCGCCGAGAGCAGACGCTTCGATGCCAACGCTGCCGCTCAGCAGATGCTCGACATTGAGGCTTCCGCCCCTGTCTGGGTCCCCCCTCAGCAAGTCCAGCCCCCTGCCGCGGACCACAGCCCAGTACTACTGCCGCCGATGCTCACCGACCGGGGCAACGCCAAACTGTTCGCTCAGCTCTACAGTGACCAGTTCCGCCACGTGGAGGGCCTCGGTTGGTACTGTTGGGACCAGTTTCGGTGGAAGCGTGTGGGCGGCGAGAAGGCAGCCCTGTGGGCCGCTGGCGACATGGCCGAGCAGATGGCCGCCACGGACCCACGCGGCATCTTCAGCGACCGGGAGATCGCCCAGCACCGCCGCCGCACCATGTCAACCAGCGGCATGAAGGCCCTGCTCCATCAGGCCAAAGCTGCACCCGCACTCAGCCTCGCGCCGGACGTCCTCGACGGCGATGCCTACGCCCTGTGTACCCCCGCGGGCGTCGCCGACCTCCGCAACGGCCGTCTCCACAAGCCCGATCCCCTGCGTGACCTCCACTCTCGTGCCACCAACGTGGCCCCCGAGGCCATGCCCACCCCACGCTGGCACGCCTTCCTCGACGACACCTTCGGTGACGACGCCAAGGGCCAGGAGATGATCGATTTCCTACACCTACTGCTGGGCTACTCCATCACCGGCGACGTTGGCGCGCAGGTCCTGCCCTTCCTATGGGGCAAGGGGGCCAACGGCAAGTCCGTCCTGCTGGACGTCATGATCCAAGTCATGGGGGACTACGCCGACGCGGCCCCGCCCGGTTTCTTGATGGACAAGGGCAACTTTTCCGAGCACTCCACAGAGCTGACCGAGCTCCACGGCCGCCGCATCTTTGTCTGCAGCGAGCTCAAACCCAACGACAAGTTCGACGAGGCGCGGGTCAAGCTCCTAACCGGGGGAGACAAGATCAAGGCCCGCAGGATGCGACAGGACTACTTCAGCTTCACTCCGACCCACAAGCTCTGGTTGCTCGGAAACCACCAGCCCGAGGTCGGCACCGGCGGCCACGCCTTCTGGCGCCGTATCCGCCTCATCCCCTTCGAACGTGTTGTCCCCGCCGAACGGAAAATCGACAATCTGGCCGGTGAACTCGTCCAGGAGGAAGGCCCCGGCATCTTGCACTGGCTGATCCAAGGGGCGATCCGATATCTCACCACTCGGGACTCTCTCACCGGACCTGCCTCCGTACGCCTGGCCACCGCGGCGTACGAGACGACCGAGGATCACATCGGCAGGTTCCTGGCCGAGTGCTGCGTCCGCCAGGGCCCGGACACTGGCGACCTGCGCGTGGAACAAGGTCTGCTCTACGCCACCTACACCGGATGGTGCAGCTCCGAAGGCATCAGAGCCGATACTGCTCGTGCCTTCGCCGGCCGAATCCGGCAGGAGGTGGGGCTGGCGTCCCCTGCGGAGATGCTGAAGTCCAGCGGCAAGAAGTACTACCCCGCGCTCGCCCTGCTCTCTAACGACGACACCATCCGCTCCGACGGGCCGGCAGGTGGACGGTCATGACACGAGGCACCCTGTCTAGCGCCTGGGCATCGTCCTACCATGGAGGAGACCCGCGTCAGCGTATCGCCCACTTCGGACCGATCGGCGTCATCCACGTCACGACCCGCCACCCGCACCGCCACTTCACCGACAAGGAGCTGCGTCCATGAGCTCGCTGCTGCACGAAAGCCAGCTCGTACACGAGGCGAACGTGGTGTGGCTGGAAGACCCCGACAACCTCGACTATGTCCGTCAGGCGCTCGACAAGAGCGCCCGCCGCAGCGGGAAGCCGCGCTATGCCCGTGACGGACGCATGATCGGCTACGCGGAGCTCGACAAGGACGCCGAGGCCAATCCGGACAGTGGGCTTTTCCAGCGCCGCACCTTCTTCCTGTTGCCTCATGACCGCCCCAACGAACCGGAGGGCCTTTACAAGGAAGGCGCACCGGGTGAAGCCGTCGACCCCCGGACCATCAGGCCACGTCGCGTCGGGGAAAAAACTCCTCGTTCCCAAGGGAAGCGAAGGAACGAGATAGTTCCCTCCTGATGTAGGCACGCGGAGCCAGAGGTTTACCAGACACTGGCTGGCCCCGGCTTGCGATGGGATAAGGTCGGCCCTGTGATTGGCATACGACGTAGCCAGTGGTGGAGTCGATGTCGAGCACGACCTTGGGCGCGCCGATCTCATGGACCCGCTCCAGCGACCGGGCGAACGCCGTGCCCGTCGTCCGTGTCGGCGGCCGGCGCAACCGCTCCAGCTCCGAGAACCGGGCGCCCTCCGGGGTCACCAGGTCCCCGGGCAGCGCCGCGTCCCGACCGCTGGGCGCGCTGGCGCAAGAGAGGTCAGGCGGGGATGACGTTTTCCGCCTTGGGCCCCGTAGCCCCTTGGATCACCTCGAATTGCACTTTCTGCCCCTCGGTGAGCTCGCGAAATCCGGTCATGGCGATGGCCGAATAGTGGACGAACACGTCCGGGCCGCCGCTTGCCTGGGTGATGAAGCCGAAGCCCTTCTCCGGGGGGAACCACTTCACCGTGCCGGTAGCCATCGTGTTTGTTCTCCTTCGTGCGGAGGGCCCGTGTCGGGCGTGCGAGGTGATCGTCACGGCTGCCCGGCTTTCTGTGCCGCCAACATGCCATCACAGATAGGTGATGTGAAGCTTCCCCTTGATGGGCGAGTTTCTGCGCGGAGGCCGGGTTGGGATGGGAGCCTTCTCGATGACGAGGTCGGCAGGAGTGGCGGAGCGCCTTCCGATTGCCCTGATCCCCTACACCACTCGGCGGGACACAATCATCGTTGCGATGGGCTTCACCGGCGGGGGCGCACCACTCGCTCGCCGCACGGTTGCCGAGGCGAAGGCCCGATTCAGGGCCGGTCGGCGGCGCATTTCAGCGGGTGACGCGGTGGGGCGGGCTCTGAGCCAGGACTCAGGCCGCCGCCTGGGGCAGGCTCACAACCCATCCGGGAACGCGTCGCGGTCTGCGGGACGGCAGGAAAGCGTAGCGTGGCGAGATCCCCGAACGAACGGCACCTGTCCTGCTGGCTCTCACCACCCCGACCGACGCAGCCATCTATTTCGGCAGGCGCCGTCAGGGCGAGGCAGCATCCATCTCAGGAATGGTCATTCCAGTCCTCGCCGAAGACACCTCGGCCACCGCGTACACGATGCTCGCCGAACAGATCGAGTCCCTTCGCGACGGTCTGCGCCTGGAGATCGAATACCTGGGCCTCGTGGTCAACCTGTACGACGGCCGCCGCGGTTACGTTGCCACGTCCTCGCTGCAGGAATGGCGCAACATCGGAGACCCGCGTGTGCTCGCCGTCATCGGCGACCTCAAAGAGCAGCGCGAAGCTGTCCGGATGCGTCGGCCACTTCTCGCATACGCCCCACACAGTGATCAGTCCGAGCTCATGAGGCAGATCGCGAGGGAGATTTCATGACGTCGAAGAAGGATCAGCTCGGAGCTTCCTCCTCGTTGGCGCGGGCTGGCCAAGCCCGCAGTGTGCGTCGGCAGTTGACAGACGCCGCCTTCGGCGGAGGCGATCCAAGTCTGCTGCCGCTCGACCAGATCAGCGTGAACCCTGATAACCCACGCGAGAGCCTCGGCGACCTCTCGGGTATGGCCTCGAGCCTCCTTGAAGTAGGCCAGATCCAGGCGATCACAGTCGCGTCGGTCGAGGCGTACCTGCGAGACAGGCCTGAGCGAGCGTCAGAATTGGATTCAGGCGCCGAATACGTGGTGGTCGACGGCCACCGTCGTCTCGAGGGGGCCCGCCAAGCCGGCCTGACGGAGATAAAGGTCTCCGTCGACGATGCCCGAGTCTCCACCGATGAAGCGCTGCTGGAAGCTGCGTTCGTAGCCAACGCCCAGCGAGAGAATCTCTCCGATCTTGAGGAGGCTCAGGCGCTCAAGACGCTGGTCGCGTTCTACGGATCGCAGCACAAAGCCGCGAAGCGTCTCGGCGTGACACAGCCCTACATTTCACAGCGGCTGTCCCTGCTCGAGCTAGAACCCGCCCTTCAGGCCGACCTGGAAGCAGGTCGCCGCAAGGTCGAGCATGTCCGCGGATTGGGCAAACTCTCTCCGAATGAGCAGCGCGCGACGGCAGACGCCCGAGCGCGGCAGGCTGCCGAGAAGAAACAGCAACGTAAGGCAGAGCGGGCCAAGACGCCCGCTACTGACGTTGAAGTCGTCTTGTCGTAGGGGCTGACGGTTGGTGATCGTCGAGGTAAGCCGGTTGGATGAGGTATCCGCAGGGCGGGGGTCTGACCGTGGAGAGGCAGGCATTTCGTGAGCGGCTCCGGTTGCACGCGGTCGGGATGTTCGCCGATGGGCGGGGCAGTACGGAGATCGCCAAGGAGTTACGGGTCAGCGTCCGGTCGGTCCAGCGGTGGCGGCGGGCCTGGCAGGAGGCGGGCCAGGACGGG
>NZ_JBEXRZ010000216.1:0-12304 GCF_040613325.1 Streptomyces sp. NPDC006283
GTCGCGGTGCCAGAGCGAAACGGGCACCGCACCGGCGAGGCGGGCGGCGCCGGGCCGTGCCTCTGCTTCTGCCGGGGCGTCCGGTTCCGGAGCGGGGACGCCGCCCGCGGCCGGTCACGTCCCCGCCCCCCACACGCCCGCCCCCGTGCCACCTGACGACCGTGCCGCCGCAGCGCGGTGGATTCCTGCCTATCCCGCCGCCGAGCGGGCCGTGCGGGCGCTGGCCGAGGCCGCGCGGTACGCGCAGTGGCGGCGGTACGCCGCAGAGCCGGGGCGGGTGCCGGAGTACGAGGACATCGACGAGGCCGGGGCCGCCGCGCACATCCACCGGATGCTCGATGGGTCCGTGGATCACCGGGGCTTCGCCCTCGGCGCCGCCGACGCCCGCGAACTGCTCGCGCGCTACGGCATCCATGTGCGGCCCACACTTCCCGCGCCCGACGCCGACGCCGCCGCGCAGGCCGCCGTGGGCCTCGGCTACCCGGTCGCGCTCAAGACCACCGCCCCGCACCTGCGTCACCGCGCCGACCTCGGCGGCGTAAGGCTCGATCTGGCCGACGAAGCGCAACTGCGCCTGGCCTACCGCGAGTTGATTGACAGCCTGGGCAAGCCGGCCGAGCTGCAGCCCGTCGTCCAGGCGATGGTGCCCCGCGGCGTGGACACCGTGGTGCGTGCGGCAGTCGACCCCGCCATCGGCGCCGTGCTCTCGTTCGGGCTGGCCGGAGCGGCCTCCGAGCTGCTCGGCGACACCGCGCACCGGCTCGTCCCGGCCACCGACCGCGATGCCGCCGAGCTGATCCGGACCATTCGCACGGCACCGCTCCTGTTCGGCTGGCGCGGCTCCGCCCCCGTGGACACGTCCGCGCTCGAGGAGCTGCTGCTGCGCGTGTCGCGGCTGGTCGACGACCACCCCGAAGTGGTCGGCATCAGCCTCGAGCCGGTCGTGGTCGCCCAGCACGGACTCTCCGTGCTGGACGCGTCCGTACGGCTGGCGCCACCGCCGCCCCGTACCGACCTGGGCCCTCGTCGGCTCCCCAGCTACTGAGCGCCCGGGCCCCCAGGGCCCCGTAGGATGGACCGCATGGCGAAGACCGGTACGACGACCCAGGGGCTGCGCGCGGCGATCGAGCGCAGCGGCTACTACCCGGCACTCGTGGCAGAGGCGGTGGAGGCCGCCGTCGGCGGCGAGCCGATCGCGTCGTACCTGGTGCACCAGGAGACCACGTTCGACGCGAACGAGGTCCGGCGCCATGTCACGGTCCTCGTCCTGACGGCGAACCGGTTCATCGTCAGCCACACCGACGAGCAGGCCGCCGACTCGAGCTCCCCGACGCCGTACGCCACCACCTCCACCGAGTCGGTGAAGCTCGGCCGGATCTCGTCCGTCGTCGTCAGCCGCGTGGTCGCCAACCCCGAGTCGTACACCCCGGGGACCCTGCCCCGCGAGGTCGTCCTCACCATCGGCTGGGGCGCCGTCTCCCGTCTCGATCTGGAGCCGGCCGCCTGTGGCGACCCGAACTGCGACGCCGACCACGGCTACACCGGCAACTCCACCGCCGACGACCTCAGCCTCCGGGTCAGCGAGGCCGGTGACGGCCCGGACACGGTCCGCCAGACCCTCGTCTTCGCCCAGGCGCTCTCCGAAGCCACGGCAGCCACGCGCTGATGGCCCAGCCCGCCCAGACCGACCGGTCCGAACTCTGGCCGGACGAGCCCGTCCCGCTCGCCGTCGGCACCGCGCCCCTACCGGAGTACGGCAGCGGCTCGCTCGCCGATCTGCTTCCGACACTCGCCGCGGGCCAGGGTGTACCCGGCCTCGGCCAGGCGATCCCGGAGCTCACCCCGGCCGACCGGAACTGTGTGTTCCTGATCGACGGACTCGGCTGGGAGCAGATCAAGGCCCACCCCGACGACGCCCCGTACCTGACCTCTCTGCTCGGTACGTCGCGCGGCGGCACAGGACGGCCGATTACGGCCGGGTTCCCCGCGACCACCGCCACCTCGCTTGCTTCCGTCGGCACCGGCCTGCCGCCGGGCGCGCACGGTCTGCCCGGCTACACGGTGCGCAATCCGGAGACCGGCGAGCTGATGAACCAGCTGCGCTGGCGGCCGTGGAGCCCGCCGCAGGTCTGGCAGCCCTACCCGACCGTCTTCCAGCTCGCGGACCGGGCGGGCGTGCACACCGCGCAGGTGTCGTCGCCCGCGTTCGAGCAGACGCCGCTCACCAAGGTCGCGCTCAGCGGTGGCACGTTCCACGGTCGGCTGACCGGCGAGGAGCGGATGGACCTGGCCGCCGAGCAGCTGGCCGCCGGGGACCGCTCGCTCGTCTACACGTATTACAGCGAGGTCGACGGCAAGGGCCACCGTTTCGGTATCGACTCCGACGCCTGGCGCGGTCAGCTGATGTACGTGGACCGGCTCGTGGAGCGTCTCGCCGAGCAGCTTCCGCCCCGTGCGGCCCTTTATGTCACCGCCGACCACGGCATGATCGACATCCCCTTCGACGAGCAGTCCCGTATCGACTTCGACGAGGACTGGGAGCTGCGGGCCGGTGTCGCCCTGCTCGGCGGGGAGGGCAGGGCCCGCCATGTCTACGCCGTGCCGGGCGCCGCGAGCGATGTGCTCACCGTCTGGCGCGAGGTGCTGGGGGAGCAGTTCTGGGTGGCGAGCCGGGACGAGGCGATCGCCGCCGGCTGGTTCGGTCCCCGGGTCGACGACAGGGTGTACGCGCGGATCGGCGACGTCGTCGCCGCGGCCCACGACGACGTGGTGATCACCGCGTCCGTCAACGAGCCCAACGAGTCGGCGATGGTCGGCATGCACGGTTCCATGACCCCCGCCGAGCAGCTCGTACCGCTCCTCGAAGTACGTTCCTGAAAAGCCCTTCCCCTCAGACCCGAAAGGTCTCGACTTCCCATGCCCGAGCTGGTGTTCTTCTCCGGAACGATGGACTGCGGAAAGAGCACCCTCGCTCTTCAGATCGAGCACAACCGGTCCACCCGCGGCCTTCAGGGCATGATCTTCACCCGTGACGACCGGGCCGGTGCGGGCAAGCTCTCCTCCCGGCTCGGGCTCGTCACCGACGCGGTCGAGGCCGCCGAGGGCTTCGACTTCTACGCGTACCTCGTCGACCGCCTCTCCAAGGGCGGCCGCTGCGACTACGTGATCGCTGACGAGGCGCAGTTCCTGGCGCCCGAGCAGGTCGACCAGCTCGCCCGCGTCGTCGACGACCTGGAGCTGGACGTGTTCGCCTTCGGCATCACGACCGACTTCCGCTCCAAGCTCTTCCCCGGCTCGCAGCGGCTGGTCGAACTCGCCGACCGGGTCGAGGTGCTGCAGGTCGAGGCGCTGTGCTGGTGCGGTGCGCGTGCCACCCACAACGCACGCACCGTCGGCGGGGAGATGGTCGTCGAGGGGGCACAGGTCGTCGTCGGGGACGTCAACCAGTCGCCGGACGAGGTCGGTTACGAGGTGCTGTGCCGGCGCCACCACCGCCGGCGGATGACAGCGGCCACGGCCAGGGCAGCCGCCCTTTCACCGGACGTGCTGCCGGTGGCGTCGGGCTGACCCACGGGCCCGACCGGCAACCTCGGCCGGGGAGTGCCAGGGCCTCTCATGCGGATCATGCCGGGCTCGCGGGCCCTGGCTCCCCGGCAGCCTTCGGCGTGGGCGTAGCCCCCCTTCCCGCAGCCTTCGGCGCGGAAGGTGCCCCCACGCCGCGTTGTCGTCGGTCGCCATGGCTCCGCCATTGTCTCCTCCCCCTACGCCTTCGGCGCGGGAGGTGCCCCCACCTCCGCCTTGCGATCGCACGCACCAGACCCCTCCCCCTACGCCCCCTGCGGGTGTGAGGGGACCCCGCACTGATCCGGCCTGATCCAAACGAAAGACCCTCGCCGTGTCAGCGGCCGCATCCCGCGCCCTGGCAGTCCCCGCGGTCCGCGACGCGCTGACCGAATGGCTTCGCCCGGTCCATGAGGAGCCGTCCGGCGCACGCGCGGAGAACGGCTCCCCGTGAGGCGTCCCCACTCCGCAGTGAACGGTGCTCCTTCGTCAGCGGGCGTCCGACCGTACGATCCTGAATACCGCGCCCTCCTGGTCGGAGACGGTCGCCACGCGCCCGCCCGATCCCGGCCCGGGCGGCTCGATCACCTGTCCGCCCAGCTCCACCACCCGGTGGGCCGCCGCGTCGACGTCCTCCACCTCGAAGCACGTCATCCAGTGCGGCCCGCGACCGCGCGGCAGGGCCGGCCCCACCCCGTGCACGGTGGCCACCGGCCGGCCGTCGAGACACAGCGTGAGACGATCGAGCGCGGTGGAGTCGTCCGCCTTGGTGTCATAGCCGAAGACCGCGTGGTAGAACTTGCCGACCGACGCGGTCTCCCGGGTCAGCAACTCGTTCCACACGGGCGTTCCGTGGGTGCCGTGCACGGCGGTGCCCAGGTGTGCCGATGCCTGCCAGACGCCGAACACCGCGCCCGAGGGGTCGGAGGCGATCACCAGCCGTCCCGCCGTGTCGGCGTCGAGCGGCCCCACTCCAACCGTTCCCCCGCAGCTGCGGATCGACTCGGCGGTGGCGTCCGCGTCGTCGCTCGCCAGGTACGGCGTCCAGGCCACCGGCAGATGCCGGTCGGCCGGGAGGCGGCCGATGCCCGCGACCTCCTTGTCGCCGAGCATGGCGCGGACGTAGGGCCCCAGCTGGGTCGGGCCGGGAGAGAACTCCCAGCCGAACAGTCCTGCGTAGAAGTCCTGTGTCGCGTCAAGGCCGTGCACCATAAGACTCACCCAGCAAGGTGTGCCCGGCGTGGGCCGAGTCGCCTCGGTCATCGTCACTCTCTCCTCGGACCATCGTGGTGGCCGTACGGGGGGACCGGGCGCGGCGTGCGGGGATGTGCGTAGGCCGCTGCGCCCGAGCAGATGGTGTCACCCCTCGGGGCGCGGTGCGCCCGGGCCGCGCCGGATATGGCGGGTTCCCGCCGGAGGTTGCCCGTTTTATGGCGTCACATCCGCTTCGACGGCGTTACCGTGCGACACACGGGTGCGCGAGGATGGCGGTATGACTCCGATCATCTCCGCAGCCGATCTTGCGAACGAACTCGCCGGCCCGACGCCGCCGGTGCTGTTGGACGTCCGCTACCAGCTGGGCGGGCCGCACGGACGGCCCGACTACGAGGCCGGCCACATCCCCGGCGCCGTCTTCGTCGACCTGGAAGCGGAACTGGCCGGTCCACCCGGAGCGGGTGGCCGGCACCCGCTGCCCGACGTCGCGGCCTTCGGCGCGGTGATGCGAGCGGCGGGCGTCTCGCCCGACACGCCGGTCGTGGCGTACGACGGGGACAAGGGCTGGGGCGCGGCGCGCGTCTGGTGGATGCTGCGCTGGGCGAGCCACGGCGACGTACGGGTTCTCGACGGCGGACTCGCCGCGTGGACGGGACCGTTGGAGACCACGATCCCCGCCCCCGACGCGGGCACCTTCGAACCGAAGCCGGGCGCGCTGCCGCTGCTCGACGCCGACGACGCGGCCGCGATGGCCCGCGAGGGGCTTCTGCTCGACGCCCGCGCGGGAGAGCGCTACCGCGGTGAGGTGGAGCCCATCGACCCGGTGGCCGGGCACATCCCGGGCGCGGTCTCCGCGCCTACCACGGACAACCTCGACGCCGACGGCCGCTTCCTTGCGGCCGAGCAGCTGGCCGCGCGCTTCAGGGGGCTCGGCGCGGGGAGAGGCAGCAGCACCGTCGGTGTCTACTGCGGATCCGGTGTCTCGGCGGCCCAGCAGGCGGTGGCCCTGGAGCTGGCCGGCTTCGAGCCCGCCCTGTACGCGGGCTCCTGGTCCGAGTGGTCGCACAACCCCGACCGTCCGGTGGCCACGGGCCCGCAGCCGGGCTGACCACACGCAAAGGGCCGGCCCCTGCGGGCCGGCCCTTTGACGAACCGTTCGTCACTCCTGTTTCTTGCGCCGCGTACCGAAGACGATCTCGTCCCAGCTCGGCACGGCGGCACGGCGGCCGGGGCGGACGCCGTCCGCCTCGGCCTGCCGGTCCGTGGTGCCCGTCAGCCGATCGCGGTGACCCGCGACGGAACGCGGCATCAGCACGTCCGCGTACGCCGATCCGGCACCGGCCGACGCGGCGGGCGCGACCGGCTCCTCCTCGGCCTCCGGCTCCTGAGCCGGCTCGATGGCCGCAGGCTCCGGCGGCGCGGGCCGCTCCGGAACGACCATGTCACCGCGGAAGTTGGGCACGGCCTCCAACAGGCTCGTCAGTGAGTCCCGCTCGCCGTCGCCGTCCCCGTCGGCCGACGGCACAGCGGTGGCCGGGCGGTCCATCTGCCGGTCCAGGGCGCGGTCCAGCGGCCGATCCCTGGGCAGCCGCGCGATACGCGGGACGAACGGGAAGCTCGGCTCCTGCGCGATCGTGTCGTCGGTCTCGCCGATCAGAGCGCGCGCCTCGTCGTCGACGGCCTGGACGAGCCGCCGCGGCGGGTCGTACGTCCAGCTCGCCGAGTGCGGCTCGCCCGCCACCCGGTAGACCAGCAGGACCTCCCAGGTGCCGTCGTCGCGGCGCCACGAGTCCCACTGCACGGTGTCCTTCTCGGCGCCGCGCAGCAGCAGCCGCTCCTGCACCGCCTCGCCGAGCTGCGGTCCGGTGTTCTCACCGGGGCGGCGAACGGGAGTCTTGCGGGCGCGTTCCGCCATGAAGGCGCGCTCCGCGAGCACCGGTCCTTCGAACCGGCGCACCCGGTCAACGGGGATGCCGGCGAGCTGAGCGACCTCCTCAGCGGAGGCACCGGCGCGTATACGCGCCTGGATGTCGCGGGGGCGGAGATGGCTCTCCACCTCGATCTCGATCTGGCCGAGGCGGGCGCGGTCGTTGCGCACGGCTGCGCGCAGCCGTTCATCGATCGGAAGCGTGTACTCCGTGCTGTCCGCAGCCTTGAGCACCAGTCGTGTGCCGTCGTTGGAGACGGCCACGACACGCAGTTCGGGCATGGGGACCTCCCGGGTGGTGCCTGCCGACGTCACCTGCGTCGCTGCTTCCGCTAGTCGAGTGTGGCCTGCCCGGGTGCAGCCTGCCACAACCTTGCCGAGTTGCCCGGCGTGTCGGGCAGCTGCCCTGGATCGCCGTTATGGCACGGTTACCTATTTGGCACTCAGCGTGATCGGTCGGTCACTCCGAGTGATAGATCTCCGTGCTTCACCGCGGCGCCGCCGGATCGAGCGCCAATTTCGGCCCCCAACCTGGGGTCCCGACACCACGAGGGAAACCGGTCCCAGGGCTCGCCACAGTACTCCATTCGGGCCATGGGGGTGGACCGCCGCGCCGCCGAACTTCTCCAGGGGGGCGGGAGTTGTGTGCCCGAACGCGGGGTGACCAGGTGTTGTGCTCCACAGAAACGGCAGAAACGGAACTATTGACTACGCTCATATGTACTCCGCGAGGTCACGGCCCACCGCAGGACCCGGGCGGGGCAGTTGGTGCAGTCGGAGCCCCGAAGTGACGTGGGGGAGGGCGAGTTCTGCCCGGCGACCGCACACGGAACGGGGCAGGGCTGTAAGCGTCCGGCGGCCGCGGCCGTCGTCGTTTCCGGCATCGCCATGACCACCATCCACGCGCCGCTCACGCCCACCCCGATACAGGGACCGGACCGGGCGGAAGGCGCCGGCGACGGGCGGGGAGAGTCAGTCGCCCAGCACCCGGCGCAGGTAGGCGTTCTGGAACACCCGCTGCGGGTCGAGCCGGTCACGCAACGCGGTGAACTCGGCGAACCGCGGATAGACGTCGGCGAAGTAGTCCGCGTCCCGCGTGTGGATCTTGCCCCAGTGCGGCCTGCCGCCATGAGCGGTCATGATCCGCTCCACGGCGGTGAAGTACGACCGGTAGGGCGTGCCACGGTACATGTGCACGGCGACATAGGCGGTTTCGCGGTCCGACGCCGTCGAGAGCGTGATGTCGTCGGCGGGAGCCGTACGCACCTCCACCGGGAAGCTCACCCGCAACGGCGAGCGCTCCACCATCTCCCTGACCTCGCGCAGCGCCGTGACCGCCGCCTCCCGCGGCAGCGCGTACTCCATCTCGACGAACCGCACCCGGCGCGGAGATGTGAAGACCCTGTAGGGAATGTCCGTGTAGGTGCGGGCGGACAGCGCGCGGCTGGAGACCCTGGCGATCGCGGGAATCGCCGCGGGCACCGCGCGGCCCAGCGAACAGGCCACCTGGAAGGCGCCGTTGGACAGCAGTTCGTCCTCGACCCAGCCGCCGATCCGGCCGGGCGGAGCCGCCGGGCCCGCGCTGCGGTTGTTGCGCTTGGTGTTGCAGTTGCCGGTGTGCGGGAACCAGTAGAACTCGAAGTGCTCGTTCTCGGCGTGCAGCGCGTCGAATTCGTCGAGGACCCGGTCGAAGGTCATCGGCTCCTCACGCGCCGTCAGCAGGAAGACCGGCTCCACGTCGAACGTGATCGCCGTGATGACTCCGAGCGCGCCCAGGCCGATCCGGGCCGCCGCGAAGACCTCGGGGTTCTCCTTCTCCGAACAGGTCAGCACGGAGCCGTCCGCCGTCACCAGTTCGAGGCCCCTGATCTGGGCGGCCACGGACGCCGAATCACGTCCCGTGCCGTGGGTGCCGGTCGACACCGCCCCCGCCACCGTCTGCTCCATGATGTCGCCCATGTTCGTGAGCGACAGGCCCTCACGGGCGAGGGCCGTGTTCAGCCGCTTGAGTGGAGTGCCCGACTCCACGGTGACGGTCATCTGCGACCGGTCGATCCGCCGGATACCCGTCATCAGATCCGGGCGTATCAGCAGACCGTCGGTGGCGGCGATGGCCGTGAAGGAGTGCCCCGTACCGACGGTCTTCACCCTCAGACCGTCCTCCGCCGCCTCACGCACCACGTCGGCGAGTTCCTGCACGGAGGCAGGGCGCGCTTCCCGCGCCGGCCTGGAAGCGACGGTCCCCGCCCAGTTACGCCACTGGCTGTTCTCGCTCCTCCGGGTCCTGATCACGCTGCTCACGCTGCCCCTCCCGCGTCGGCACCGGCCTGCGCAGCCGGCGGTACCCCAGGAACGCCACCAGGGCCGCGAACGCTCCCGCAACGCCGGGCACCGCGTACCCCGCAGCAGCCCCTCGCGCGTCGACCACCCACCCGGCGGCCGAGGAACCCAGAGCGACGCCGACCGCGAGCCCGGTGCTCGTCCAGGACATGCCCTCGGTCAACTTGCTGCGCGGTACGTGCGCCTCGACGAGGGCCATGGTCGTCACCATCGTCGGCGCGATGGCAAGGCCCGCGACAAAGAGCGCCACGGCCAGGAACGGCAGGCTCCCGGCCAGTTGGAGGGGGATCATACTCACGGCCATCGTGCAGACGCCCAGCACCCACCTCCGGGCGGGCTCGCCCTTCAGGTGCAGCAGGCCGAAGACGGCGCCCGCGAGGCAGGAGCCGAGCGCGTACACCGCGAGCACCCAGCTCGCCGCGGCCTTGTGGCCCGACTCCTCCGCGAACGCCACCGTGACCACGTCGACCGCGCCGAAGATCGCCCCGGTGGCGACGAACGCGGCCACCAGCACCTGCAGACCGGGAGAGCGCAGCGCGCTGGCGCTGGTGTGCTCCTCCGCCGGATGCGGCTTCGGCTCCGTGGCGCCCTGCGCCGTCAGCCACCAGACGCCGACCAGCAGGAACGCGGCGGCGAGCAGCGGCCCGGCCTCCGGGAACCACAGCGTCGACAGACCGATGGAGACGATCGGACCGAAGATGAAGCACACCTCGTCGATGACCGACTCCACCGAGTACGCCGTGTGCAGCTCGCGCGGTGAACCCCGCAGCAGCGACGCCCAGCGAGCCCGGGTCATCGCGCCGATGCTCGGCACGCACCCGGCGGCGGCCGTGAAGACGAAGAGGGTCCAGTCCGGCGCCCCCTGCTGGGCGCAGATCAGCAGCCCGGCGACCGCGGCCATGGTGACCAGCGTGGCCGGACGCAGCACCTTGCGCTGGCCGTGACGGTCGACGAGGCGCGAGATCTGCGGACCGAGCACGGCCGCGGACAGGGCGAGGGTGGCCGTGAGCGTGCCGGCGAGGCCGTAGCGGCCGGTCAGCTCGGAGATCATGGTCATGATGCCGATGCCCATCATGGACAGCGGCATCCGGCCGACCAGGCCGGCGGCGGAGAACCCCAAGGCGCCGGGGGTGGCGAAGATCGCGCGGTACGGACTGGGCATTCGGGGACTCCGGTAAGGCGTATGAGCAGCCTTCACAGATTACGCGCCGACCGTCCCTGCGCGCACCGCGGTTTTTCCCGCGTGCGAAGGGGGTGGCAGGATCGCCCCATGTCCGATCTGCGTGATCCAGCTCCTTACGACGCCCTTCTGCTGCTCTCGTTCGGCGGCCCCGAAGGCCCGGACGACGTGGTCCCGTTCCTGGAGAACGTGACCCGCGGCCGCGGCATCCCCAGGGAACGGCTCGAGGAAGTGGGGCAGCACTACTTCCTCTTCGGCGGCGTCAGCCCCATCAACGACCAGAACCGCGCCCTGCTGGACGCGCTGCGCAAGGACTTCTCCGAGCACGGCCTGGACCTGCCGGTCCACTGGGGCAACCGGAACTGGGCGCCCTACCTCACTGACACCCTGCGGGAGATGGCCGTCGCGGGACACCGGCGCATCGCCGTCCTCGCCACCAGCGCGTACGCCTCCTACTCGGGCTGCCGCCAGTACCGCGAGAACCTCGCCGAAGCCCTGGCCACGCTCGAGGCGGAAGGTCTGGAGCTGCCGCGTGTGGACAAGCTGCGGCACTACTTCAACCACCCCGGCTTCGTACGCCCGATGATCGACGGTGTCCTCGCCTCGCTGGCCGATCTGCCGGAAGAGGTCCGCGCCGGCGCGCACCTCGCCTTCACCACGCACTCCATCCCCACGTCGGCGGCCGACTCCTCCGGCACCGCGGCCGAGCACGGCGACGGCGGCTCCTACGTCCGCCAGCACCTGGACGTGGCCCGGCTGATCGCCGACGCCCTGCGCGACGAAACCGGCGTCGCGCATCCCTGGGAGCTCGTGTACCAGTCCCGCAGCGGAGCCGCGCACATCCCGTGGCTGGAGCCGGACATCTGCGACCACCTCGAGGCGCTGCACAGGTCGGGCGCGCCCGCGGTGGTCATGGTCCCCATCGGCTTCGTCTCCGACCACATGGAGGTCCTGTACGACCTCGACACGGAGGCCACCGCGAAGGCCGCCGAGCTGGGCCTGCCGGTCCGCCGCTCCGCGACCGTCGGCGCGGACCCGCGGTTCGCGGCGGCCGTGCGCGATCTTGTCCTGGAGCGGGCCGCGACCGAGCGGGGCATCGCGGCCGAGCGCTGTGCGCTCGGAGCCCTCGGCGCGAGCCACGACCTCTGCCCGGTCGGCTGCTGCCCGGCCCGCGCGCCGAAGCCCGCGGCGGCCGGCGCCGACAGCCCGTACGCCTGAAGGAGACCTCAGTGACCGATCCCGTGACCGACCCGCTGACGTCCGAACTGCTGGCCCTCGCCCTGGAAGCCGCCCGTCAGGCCGGTGCGCTGCTCAGGGACGGCCGCCCTGACGACCTGGGCGTCGCCAGGACGAAGTCGAGCCCCATCGACGTCGTGACGGAGATGGACATCGCCGCCGAGAAGCTGATCACCGGCATCCTGGCCGAACACCGCCCGGACGACGGCTTCCTCGGTGAGGAGGGCGCCTCCACGGTCGGCACCAGCGGTGTCCGGTGGGTCATCGACCCGCTCGACGGCACGGTCAATTACCTGTACGGGCTGCCGACGTGGGCCGTCTCCATCGCCGCCGAGCTCGACGGGCAGACGGTGGTCGGCGTGGTCGAGGCCCCGATGCGGCGCGAGACCTTCCACTCGGTGCTCGGCGGCGGGGCGTACCTGAACGACCGGCCCGTGCGGTGCCGGCCGGCGCCGCCGCTCGACCAGGCGCTGGTCTCGACAGGCTTCAACTACGTCCACACCGTCCGCGCGCACCAGGCGGACATCGCCCAGCGGCTCATCCCCCGGCTGCGGGACATCCGGCGCAGCGGCTCGGCGGCCATCGACCTGGCGGACGTCGCGGCCGGCCGCCTGGACGGCTACTACGAGCGCGGTCTGAGCCCCTGGGACATGGCGGCCGGCGACCTGATCGCCCGCGAGGCCGGCGCACTGACCGGGGGGCGCCCGGGGGAGCCGCCGTCCGGCGCGCTGACGGTCGCTGCGACACCGGGCGTGTTCGAACCCCTTCAGGCGCTCCTGGACCAGCTGGGCGCCTGGGCGTTCCGTACCTACCGCCGCAAGCCGCTCATCATCCCCGTGATCATC
>NZ_JBEXRZ010000217.1:0-12277 GCF_040613325.1 Streptomyces sp. NPDC006283
CCCCGACCCCCCACCGCCGCGCCCCCCCCCCCCGCGTCCACCAACAGCAGTCCTCGCCCCGGCTCACCGACCGGGGCGCGGACGCGGCGGCGACTGGCGCAAGTCGATTCACACCGGCAGCGAAGCGGGCAGTGCGTCGAAGTCGCCGCGCACCCGGCCGCGATCCACGTTCGCGACGCCGAGCACCCCGCCGGCCCGGTGCTCACGCTCGCACCGGGCGCCTGGTGGGGCTTCGTCAGCGACCTGAGCCGCTGATGCCCTGCGCGACCTCCGTCGCCCAGTAGGTAAGGATCATGCTCGCGCCTGCCCGCTTGATCCCGAGCAGCGTTTCCGCGATCGCCGCCTCCCGGTCGATCCAGCCCTTCTCCGCCGCCGCCTCGACCATCGCGTACTCGCCGCTGATCTGGTACGCCGCGACCGGCACGTTCGCCTCGTCCGCGACGCGCGCCAGGATGTCGAGGTAGGGGCCCGCGGGCTTGACCATGACCATGTCCGCGCCCTCCTCGAGGTCGAGCGCCAGCTCCCGCAGGGACTCACGGACGTTCGCCGGGTCCTGCTGGTAGGTCTTGCGGTCGCCCTTGAGCGAGGAGCCGACGGCCTCGCGGAAGGGGCCGTAGAAGGCGGAGGAGTACTTCGCGGTGTACGCGAGGATCGAGACGTCCTCCTTGCCGATGGTGTCGAGCGCGTCGCGGACGACCCCGATCTGGCCGTCCATCATGCCGCTCGGGCCCACCACGTGGACGCCCGCGTCGGCCTGGACCTGTGCCATCTCGGCGTAGCGTTCCAGCGTGGCGTCGTTGTCGACCCGGCCGTCCTCTGCCAGCACGCCGCAGTGGCCGTGGTCGGTGTACTCGTCGAGGCACAGGTCGGACATGATGACGAGCTCGTCGCCGACCTCGGCCTTCACGTCACGGATCGCGACCTGGAGGATGCCGTCGGGGTCGGTGCCCGCGGTGCCGAGCCCGTCCTTCTTCGCGTCCTCGGGCACGCCGAAGAGCATGATCCCCGCGACGCCGGCCTCGCGCGCCTCGACGGCGGCCTTCCGGAGCGTGTCACGGGTGTGCTGCACGACGCCCGGCATCGCCTGGATCGGGACGGGCTCGCTGATCCCCTCGCGCACGAAGGCGGGCAGGATCAGATCGGCCGGGTGCAGCCGGGTCTCCGCGACCATGCGCCGCATCGCGGGATTGACCCGCAGCCGCCGCGGCCGCGCACCGGGGAAGGATCCGTACACAGTCATGCATGCCACGCTACGCCCGCCGCGGGGGTGCGAATGCCGACAGCCCGTCGGTGCGGGCGCTACGGGCGGGTGGCGGTGACGACCCAGGCGGCCGACGCGTAGAGCACGCCCTCCGGCGTCGCGTGGGCCTCGATGTCGGCCCGCAGATCCGCCAGCGCCCGGGCCCGGCCGGTCTCGTCGAGGTCCTCGGTCATCCAGTCGAACATCCCGGAGACGAAGGAGTAGGCCCGCTCGGCGTCCCGCCCGAAGTTCATCGGGCGCTCCAGTCCCATCACCTCGGGCCGGTCGAACCCGGCGGCGGTGAGCGTGTCACGCAGGGCACCGGGATCGGACATGGCGAAGGGGCCGGGCACGTCCGGCGGCGGCACGGGCAGGTCGCGGCCCGCCGCGAGGGCGGTCGCGAACGACCGGAACCACTCGTTGCGTTCCAATGACTGCCAGACCAGCAACACCAGCCGGCCGCCGGGCCGAAGGGCGCGCGCGATGTTGCGGAACGCGGTCACGGAGTCGGCGAAGAACATGGCTCCCATGCGGCTGACCACGATGTCGAAGGCCCCCTCGGGAAACGGGTACGTCTGGGCGTCGGCCTGCTCGTACCGGACGCTGTCGAGACCCTCGCGGTCGGCCTCCGTCCGGGCGACGCGCAGCATCGGACCCGACAGGTCCACGCCGAGGACCGGCCCGCCGACGGTGAGCCGGGCGGCGGCCCGGGAGGTCACTCCGTTGCCGCAGCCGATGTCGAGGACGCGCTCACCACGGTGCAGGGCGGCGGCTTCCAGGAACGGCCGTTGGTAGGCCCGGACCGCGCGGTCGAAGTCGTCGGCGTGTGCCGCCCAGTAGGAGCCCTGATCGCCGTCCCAGGCGCTGGCCTGCTCGGCGTTGGACGGATCGACATGCAGGGTCCTGGCGGTCATGACGGTCACCCACTCGTTCTCACCCGTGTGCGTTCTGCTTCCGGTGTACGCCTCCGCGTGGGCGGCCGCCAACCGTCGTGGGGCGTTCGCTCGACCACCGCCCGCGCGCGTGGGCGGCCGCCCACCGTCGCGGCGCGCACGTGCCCGCCGCGTCGTGGCCTTCACCCCCTGCCCCTTCCGGCAACCGGGCTCCGCCAGGCCCATCTCCCGGGCTCCGCCCTGGGCCTGTGTCGCCCCGTGGTCGGTTTACCGCGCTTCGTGCGGTGGCCTCGATCACCGGCCGATCCGGACTTGCCGCTGCGCGGCAACCCACCCCCTCGGCACATCCAGCCCTGCCAATGTTTGAGGCGGGTGGTGCGGGGGCGGTGCCCCGCCTTCGCTTGAAGCGGGGGATGCGTCGGGGCGAAGCCCCCGCGAACGAAGCCCCCGAGAACACGGGCGCTGGGGCGGAGCCCCGGTGCGGGAAGGGGCGGGTAGGGAAACCCCACCCGCCCCGCCACGCCTCAGCGCACCGTCACGTCGTCGTGCGTCTCCGCCGTCCGCCGGGCCGCCGCTCGGACGGCCGCGTCACGTGCTCGCCCGCCTCGACCGCCGCGGCGCGCCGCGCCGCGCCGAACTCGGCGAGGGCCTCCGCCAGGCGGTGCACCGACGGCTCCGGGGACAGTACGTCCACCCGCAGCCCGTGCTCCTCCGCGGTCTTCGCGGTGGCCGGGCCGATGCACGCGATCACGGTGACGTTGTGCGGCTTGCCGGCGATGCCGACCAGGTTCCGCACCGTCGACGACGACGTGAAGAGCACCGCGTCGAAGCCGCCGCCCTTGATCGCCTCACGCGTGTCCGCCGGCGGCGGCGACGCACGGACCGTCCGGTAGGCGGTCACGTCGTCGACCTCCCACCCGAGCTCGATGAGCCCCGCGACCAGCGTCTCGGTCGCGATGTCGGCGCGCGGCAGGAAGACGCGGTCGATCGGGTCGAAGACCGGGTCGTACGGAGGCCAGTCCTCCAGCAGACCCGCTGCGGACTGCTCGCCGCTCGGCACGAGGTCGGGCTTCACGCCGAAGTCCACGAGCGCGGCGGCAGTCTGTTCGCCGACCGCCGCGACCTTGATCCCGGCGAAGGCGCGCGCGTCGAGCCCGTACTCCTCGAACTTTTCCCGCACCGCCTTGACGGCATTGACGGAGGTGAAGGCGATCCACTCGTAACGACCGGTCACGAGTCCCTTGACCGCGCGCTCCATCTGCTGCGGTGTCCGCGGCGGTTCGACGGCGATCGTCGGGACCTCGTGCGGCACCGCACCGTACGAACGAAGCTGGTCGGAGAGCGAGGCGGCCTGCTCCTTCGTGCGCGGCACGAGCACCCGCCACCCGAAGAGCGGCTTGGACTCGAACCACGCGAGCTGGTCGCGCTGGGCGGCGGCGCTGCGCTCACCGACCACGGCTATGACGGGCTGGTGGCCCTCGGGGGACGGCAGCACCTTCGCCTGCTTCAGCGTCTGCGCGATCGTGCCGAGGGTCGCCGTCCATGTCCGCTGGCGTGTCGTCGTGCCTGCGACGGTGACGGTCAGCGGGGTGTCCGGCTTGCGTCCTGCGGCGACGAGTTCACCGGCCGTCGCGGCGACGGTCTCCAGCGTGGTGGAGACGACGACGGTGCCGTCGCTCGCACCCGTCTCTGCCCAGCACCGGTCGGAGGCGGTCCGCGCGTCGATGAAGCGGACGTCCGTGCCGTGCTCGTCACGGAGCGGGACACCCGCGTAGGCGGGCACGCCCACCGCGGTGGCGACACCCGGCACGACCTCGAAGGGAATCCCTTCGGCGGCGCACGCGAGCATCTCCTGACCTGCGTTCGTGTCCAGGCCGGGGTCACCGGTCACGGCACGGACGACCCGCTTGCCGCCCCTCGCGGCCTCCATGACAAGATTGGCCGCATCCCTGAGGACGGGGATCCCGGCGGTGGTTGACGCGTCGTCAACCACCGTCAGTTCAGGCGTGCTTACGCTCGCCCGCGCATGGCCGCGAACGACGTCGAGCACATGCGGCTCGGCGATCAGCACGTCGGCGCCGGCGAGCGCCTCGACGGCGCGCAGGGTCAGCAGACCGGGATCGCCGGGACCGGCACCCAGGAAGGTGACGTGCCCGTGTGCGGGAAGGGCCGGACGGTTCGAGGCGGTGGGGCTCAAAGTGCTCGCTCCCCCATAAGACCGGCCGCACCCTTGGCAAGCATCTCGTGCGCGAGTTCGCGTCCGAGTGCCGCCGCGTCGCCGTGCGACGTGGGTACGGATCCGGTGGTGGACAGCTGCACCAGCGTCGAGCCGTCGGTCGTGCCGACGACGCCGCGCAGGCGCATTTCGGTGACATCCTGGCCGTCGCCCAACAGGTCGGCCAGCGCACCCACAGGTGCGGAACAGCCGGCCTCCAGGGCGGCGAGCAGGGATCGCTCGGCGGTCACGGCGGCCCGCGTGTGCGGGTCGTCGAGCTCGGCGAGCGCGGCGACAAGGTCCACGTTGTCCGCGGCACACTCGATCGCCAGTGCCCCCTGGCCGGGGGCGGGCAGGACGAAGTCCACCGACAGGAAGTCGGTCACCTCGTCGGTCCTGCCGATGCGGTTGAGTCCGGCCGCGGCGAGCACGACGGCGTCGAGCTCTCCGTTCCGGACAAATCCGATGCGGGTGTCGACGTTGCCGCGGATCGGCACGGTGTCGATCGTCAGCCCGTGGGTGCGGGCGTACGCGTTCAGCTGCGCCATCCGGCGCGGCGAACCGGTGCCCACGCGCGCGCCGTTCGGCAGCTGCTCGAAGGTCAGGCCGTCGCGCGCGATCAGCACATCCCGCGGGTCCTCGCGCTTCGGCACGGCCGCGAGCGCCAGTTCGTCGGGCTGCGTGGTGGGCAGGTCCTTCAGCGAGTGAACGGCGAAGTCGACCTCCCCGCGGGCCAGCGCCTCGCGCAGCGCGGCGACGAACACGCCCGTCCCGCCGATCTGCGCGAGATGCTCACGGGAAACGTCCCCGTACGTGGTGATCTCGACGAGCTCGACGGCGCGGCCGGTCAACCGGCGCACCGCCTCAGCCACTTGCCCGGACTGGGCCATGGCCAGCTTGCTGCGCCTGGTCCCGAGCCTCAGTGCCCTCTCGGTCATACTCGCCCTCGGTTCTTGACGTCTGCGTCATTCAGGTCGGCCCGGCTGACGGAGGCGACCGTCTCCGGGTCGAGGTCGAAGAGGGTCCGCAGCGCGTCCGCGTACCCGGCGCCGCCGGGTTCACCGGCCAGCTGCTTGACCCGCACGGTGGGCGCGTGCAGGAGCTTGTCCACCACGCGGCGCACGGTCTGGGTGATCTCGGCGCGCTGCCTCTCGTCGAGTCCGGTCAGCCGCCCCTCGAGCCGCGCCATCTCGCCGGCGACGACATCGGCGGCCATGGTGCGCAGGGCGACCACGGTCGGCGTGATGTGCGCGGCGCGCTGGGCGGCGCCGAAAGCGGCGACCTCGTCGGAGACGATGGAGCGGACCTGGTCCACGTCGGCGGCCATCGGCGCGTCGGCGGAGGCCTCCGCGAGCGACTCGATGTCGACGAGCCGTACGCCGGGGAGGCGGTGGACCGCGGCGTCGATGTCGCGGGGCATGGCCAGGTCGAGCAGCGCGAGCCGTACCGGCCCGTTGCCGTGCGGCGTGACCGTGCCGGTGATCGCGTTGCGGTGCGCCTGCGAGCCGTTGTCGACCCAGGCGCCGTGCTGCACCAGGGAGTCGTCGAGCCCGACGGGGCACTCGGCTCCGACCGCGCCTTCGGCACGGGCGGCACTCTCGGCGCCTTGGGCAACGTTCGCCCCTGCGGCGTCGCCGGGGACCGGTCCCACGGCGTCACCGGCGGGCCGGGACTCGGCCACGCCCGTGTCCGGGCCGCCGGCCCGGTCGACGCCGGGCAGGCCCGCCAGGTCGTCCGCGCCGCCCGGCAGTTCCGCGACGCGGCCGTCACGGGCCGCCGCGGCGGCCAGACGGGCGACGACGCTTCCCTCGGGAGCCCGCAGGTCCGTACGGCCGAGGTTCTCGGGGACCACGTGCTGCGCGAGCGCCGCCGCGACCGACTCCGCCGTCAGCACGAGCCCCGTGGCGCCGGTGCACGACACGACCACGTCGGCGCGGGTCAGCTCGGCGGACACGTCCGCCATGGACACGGCCTGCGCACTGATGGTGCCGGACTCGGACAGCGCAGCGGCCAACCGCTCCGCGCGCTCCATGGTGCGGTTGGCGACGACGAGCTCACGCACGCCGAGGCGCGCCAGCGTCGTCGCGGCCAGCGAGGACATCGAACCGGCACCGATGACCAGCGCCCGCTTGTCCGCGGCCCACCTCTCGACCGGCACGTCCACGGCGAGCTGCTCGAGGCCGAAGGTGACGAGCGACTGCCCGGCCCTGTCGATCCCGGTCTCGCTGTGAGCGCGCTTGCCGACGCGCAGCGCCTGCTGGAAGAGGTCGTTGATCAGCCGCCCGGCGGTGTGCAGCTCCTGCCCGAGCGCCAGTGCGTCCTTGATCTGTCCGAGGATCTGACCCTCGCCGACGACCATCGAGTCCAGGCCGCAGGCCACCGAGAAGAGGTGGTGGACGGCCCGGTCCTCGTAGTGCACGTAGAGATAAGGGGTGAGCTCCTCGAGGCCCACACCGCTGTGCTGGGCAAGCAGGGTCGACAGCTCGGCGACTCCGGCGTGGAACTTGTCGACGTCCGCGTACAGCTCGATGCGGTTGCACGTGGCCAGCACCGCCGCCTCGGTGGCGGGTTCCGCGGCCAGGGTGTCCTGCAGCAGCTTGATCCGCGCGTCCGTGGTGAGCGAAGCCCGCTCCAGCACGCTCACGGGGGCGCTGCGGTGGCTCAGCCCGACGACCAGGAGACTCATGCCGGCATCACCGCGGACATGCCACCGTCGGGGCCCTTGCGGCCCGCCGCCTCGGCCTCCTCGCCGGCCTTCCGCTGCTCGTGGAAGGCGAGGATCTGCAGCTCGATCGAGAGGTCGACCTTGCGCACGTCGACACCGTCGGGAACGGACAGCACCGTCGGGGCGAAGTTCAGGATCGAGGTGACACCGGCGGCGATGAGACGCTCGCACACCTGCTGAGCGGCGCCCGCGGGCGTGGAGATGACGCCGATCGAGACGCCGTTGTCGCTGATGATCTTCTCGAGCTCGTCCGTGTGCTGCACCGGGATGCCCGCGACCGGCTTTCCGGCCATTGCCGGGTCGGCGTCGATCAGCGCGGCGACCCGGAAACCACGGGACGCGAAGCCTCCGTAGTTGGCGAGCGCGGCGCCGAGATTACCGATTCCTACGATCACAACCGGCCAGTCCTGCGTCAGCCCCAGTTCACGAGAGATCTGGTAGACGAGATACTCCACGTCGTAACCGACACCGCGGGTCCCGTACGAGCCGAGGTAGGAGAAGTCCTTGCGCAGCTTCGCGGAGTTGACGCCTGCCGCGGCCGCGAGCTCCTCCGAGGAGACCGTGGGCACGGACCGCTCGGACAGCGCGGTCAGGGCGCGCAGGTAGAGCGGGAGTCGGGCGACGGTGGCCTCGGGGATTCCTCGGCTACGGGTCGCCGGTCGGTGATTTCGGCCAGTTGCCACGGTGCTCCTGGGGGATGAGCGAGGCTGCAGGCGGCCGTGTGTCTTGCGACCGCCCCGTCGACAGCAGGCTATGTCTTTGTGAACGCGTGCACAAAGATGGTGTCCGCTTTGTCCGTCCAAAGTGACCGGGGTCACGCAATTCTGCGGCCACATCACGGAACCGCGAACCCTCCGTGACCGTTCAGGCGCCGAAGAGGACAAACCAGCACACACTCCTCTCGAATACGCCCCCCCGAGACCGCCTGATTCCGCCTACTGTGCCCTGCCACCGTGGCGTCCCGATAGGGCCGGGAGGTGACGGGAGACGGCTCCGCCCCCTATCCGACCAGCGCGCGGCGCAGCCGCCCGGCGTCGACCTTCCAGAACGTGTGCTGCTCGCCGTCGACCAGCACGACGGGAATCTGCTCCCAGTAGGCACGGTGCAGCTCCTCGTCCTGGGTGATGTCCTTCTCCTCCCAGACGGCGCCCGTCTCGGCGCACACCGCCTCGACCACCGCGCGCGCATCGTCACAGAGATGACACCCGGGCTTCCCGATCAGAGTGACGTGACGTTCACCCGAGTTCTTCTTCGTACGCCGCAGCAGTCGACCCATGCGTCCATTCTCGCCCGTCCCTTTAACAGCACGGTTGCGGACTGTTCACGCCACGGCATCCCGGCGTGTCGGGAAGTTCCGAACAGACTGGCTATGCTCACGACATGGCCGCACTGGGATGGCTCACCCCCCGTAGGCGCTCCGCCACCGCACGCAGCGTGCTCGCGGGCGAAGCAGCAGCCGAGGCAGCGCGAAAGTCCTCGCAGACGATCGAGGCACTCGACGCGCTCGACGTCACCGCCCCTCCCGTGGAGCCGGAGTTCCCGGTCGCGGGCGACGAACACGCAGCCGCGTTCTTCGACCTCGACAACACGGTCATGCAAGGCGCCGCGATCTTCCACTTCGGTCGGGGCCTGTACAAACGGAAGTTCTTCCAGCGCCGCGAACTGGCCCGGTTCGCCTGGCAGCAGGCGTGGTTCCGGCTCGCGGGGGTCGAGGACCCCGAGCACATGCAGGACGCCCGCGAGAGCGCCCTCTCC
This sequence comes from Streptomyces sp. NPDC006283, assembly GCF_040613325.1. NCBI lineage: Bacteria > Bacillati > Actinomycetota > Actinomycetes > Kitasatosporales > Streptomycetaceae > Streptomyces > Streptomyces sp. NPDC006283. The sequence goes on from NZ_JBEXRZ010000217.1 coordinate 8,829, forward strand.
ATCGTCCAGGGCCACCGCGTCTCCGAACTGATGAGCATCGGCGAGGAGATCTACGACGAGTACATGGCCGACCGCATCTGGCCCGGCACCCGCGCCCTCGCGCAGGCCCATCTCGACGCCGGCCAGAAGGTGTGGCTGGTGACCGCCGCCCCGGTCGAGACCGCGACGATCATCGCCCGCCGTCTCGGCCTGACCGGCGCACTCGGCACGGTCGCCGAGTCCGTCGACGGCGTCTACACGGGCAAGCTCGTGGGCGAGCCGCTGCACGGCCCGGCGAAGGCGGAGGCGGTACGCGCCCTGGCGTCCGCCGAGGGCCTGGACCTGTCGCGCTGCGCGGCGTACAGCGACAGCCACAACGACATCCCGATGCTCTCGCTCGTCGGCCACCCGTACGCGATCAACCCCGACACCAAGCTGCGCAAGTACGCCCGCGAACGCGACTGGCGGCTGCGCGACTACCGCACCGGCCGCAAGGCCGCGAAGGTCGGCATCCCGGCAGCCGCCGGCGTGGGCGCCCTGGCCGGCGGCACCGCCGCGGCGGTCGCCCTCCACCGCCGGCGCCGCTGACGCCCGCCGGCGCCCACGGGCCTGGAGCATCCGAGCGCCGCACCCCGCGCGTCCCGCACTCGCGTTGCACCCGCCGCACCCTCCGCACTTCCGTTGCACCCGGCGCTTCTGGCCCCGGCAGGGCCGCTTGGGACATGCGGTCCCGCGCGTGTCGCGGGCAATCCACTGGTCCTACCCTCCCCGGCCCCCGGCCAGTCCCGTTGCCACGCGCCGGGCACAACGCATCGCCCGATAAGACAGATGACGACTTAATTCGATCAACAACTGCTCACAATGTGCGACTGCTTCTGTCGCCTAGACGTAACAGAAGCGACGGAAACGGCGAATTGAGCAACTGCGTGTAGCACTGCCTGTACGAAGCGTTATTCTCCTCAGACGCATGACGGACCCCACCGGTCCCCACGACGGGTGAACGGTCCCGCACTGCACGTGATGGAAGCTCTGCCTCTGGGAGTCCCGTGTACCCACACGTCGGGGTTGACGCCTCGGGCCTGGCTACGCTGCGCGCAGCGGTCCTCGACCACTTGCGCGGCCTTGTCCCCGCCGCGAACGCCGTCCCCGCATTCGCCACACCACGCCTCGCCGTCAGCGGCCCGGCCGCCCCCTGCTATGCCCTGGCCGACGGTCGCGCCGCGGTGGGCAGAAGGTCGGGTCGCGGCAGCTCAGGAAGCTCGACCACCGCCCGCAGGCCGACCGCCGACAGTGACAGTGCCCGCATGATGGACCTGGTCGAGCGTGCTCAGGCAGGCGAGGCCGAGGCCTTCGGCCGGCTCTACGACCAGTACAGCGACACCGTCTACCGCTACATCTACTACCGCGTCGGCGGGAAGGCGACGGCGGAGGATCTCACCAGCGAGACCTTCCTGCGCGCCCTGCGCCGCATCTCGACCTTCACCTGGCAGGGCCGGGACTTCGGCGCCTGGCTGGTGACCATCGCGCGGAACCTGGTCGCCGACCACTTCAAGTCGAGCCGCTTCCGGCTCGAAGTGACCACCGGCGAGATGCTCGACGCGAACGAGGTGGAGCGCAGCCCCGAGGACTCGGTCCTGGAGTCCCTGTCCAACGCCGCACTCCTCGAAGCCGTCCGCAAGCTCAACCCCCAGCAGCAGGAGTGCGTCACCCTCCGCTTCCTGCAGGGCCTGTCCGTCGCTGAGACGGCCAGAGCGATGGGGAAGAACGAGGGTGCCATCAAGACCCTCCAGTACCGGGCGGTCCGCACTCTCGCCCGGCTCCTGCCCGACGACGCCCGCTGAATCGTTCCCAGCTGCGGCCGCCGTCCGTCTCTCCCCGCTCCCCACGCCCCACGACTGCCCCCACGTCCCCCACGGTCCCCGTCCCCAACTCACAATCGGTGACGCCTTGATGACGCACTGGTCCGATCATCTTTCGCGCGTAACCCAAGTGCCGCGCCGCTCGTTGTGCGGGATGCAGGCTCCCTCTGGATGCGCCATGTCCACTGCCACTCACTCTTTCGTGTGGATGTGCTCAAGGTGTGCAACCTTCCGGAACCCCAAGGGAGTCGATCGTCATGACGAGAGGAGGTGCCGCCAGTGATCGCGAACGTTTCGGCGCACCGGCGGGCGAACGCCTTCGCCCAGGCCTTGGAAGACCAGGCGGCCGAGCAGCCCGACGAGTCGGTCGAACCACCCGAGCACGGACGGTTGTTGACCCTGGCCCACGGTCTCGGCGAGCTGCCGAAGCCGGAGATGGACCCCGAGGTCAAGGTGGTGCAGCGTGCGCAGCTTGTGGCCGCCATGGAGTCGATGCTGCTGGAAGGCACAGCCGCCGCAGGGGGTCCGTCCTCGGGCCCTACAGTGCCCGAGCAGCGGACGTCCGGCCGCGGCGCCCATCGGGCAACCCCGCTCCGGAAGTTGCGACCCCGTTCCCGCTGGTCGAAAGGGCTCGCGGCCGGCGGGCTGACCGTCGGCGTTGCGGCGGGCGCCTTCAGCGGAGTGGCCGCTGCCAGTTCCGACGCCCTCCCCGGTGACTCGCTGTACGGGCTGAAGCGCGGCATGGAGGACTTCAAGCTCGGCCTGGCGGACGACGACTCCGACCGCGGCGAGCTCTACCTCGACCAGGCGTCGACCCGCCTCAGCGAGGCCCGTCGGCTCATGGAACGGGGCCGCACCGGCAGCCTGGACCACGAGGCCCTCGGCGAGGTCCGCCGCGCGCTCACGGGCATGCGGCACGACGTCACGGAAGGCCACCGACTGCTCAGCGCTGCCTACGAACGCGACGGCTCGCTCGCGCCCATGGCCACGCTCGACTCCTTCTCGCGCTCGCACCGCGACACGTGGAACGGCCTGCGTGACCGGCTGCCGGCCCAGTTGACCGACGTCGGCGACGAGGTCAGTTCCGCCTTCGACGCCATAGACGAAGAGGTCGGCCCGCTCGAGTCGATGCTGCCCCGCGCCCCCGAGAAGAACCGCGGTTCGAAGGGCCCGAGCGCGTCTCAGGACTCCGGGCGCACCGCGGATCCCGGCAGTACCGCGTCCGCCGCGCCGGGCAGTGGCGACAGCCACATGGGCGAGGACAGCAGGCCCAGTCCGTCCGGCTCGTCCTCCGGCTCGGAGGACGACGGCCTGCTCGGCGGCAACACGGGCGGCCTGTTCGACCCGCCGAACGACGCGGCGACCCCGTCCCCTTCCGGCAAGGTCTCGGAGCCGCCGACGCCGGACGTCACCATCCCGCCGCTGCTGCCGGGCATCCTGCCCGGTCTCGGCTTCGACGCGGAGGACGACTAGAGCAAGCGCGGGTGAGGGGTGGGTCCCGGCCGGGACCCACCCCCCCAAACCGAACACCACCACACCGCCCCGGCGTAAACCAAAAAAATCAACGCCACCACGGGACCCAACCCGCCCCCCCCGGCCGCGCCGAGAGAG
>NZ_JBEXRZ010000218.1:0-12250 GCF_040613325.1 Streptomyces sp. NPDC006283
GGCCCCCACGGCCTGGGGTCGTGGGGGCCAGGGGCGGGAAACGGACCGCGCTCCCGCCTCAGAAGCCGCGGCGGGCCCCGCCGTCCACCGGGAGCATGATCCCCGTCAGGTAGGACGCCGCAGGTGAGAGCAGGAATGCCGCCGTGCGGCCGAACTCCTCCGGGGTGCCGTAGCGCCGCAGCGGGATGTGTGACTCGTTCGCCGTGCGGGCTGCCTCCGCGTCTCCGGACAGCGCGTCCAGCTCACGGACGCGGGCCGTGTCGATGCGGGACGGCAGCAGGCCGATCACGCGGACGCCGCGCGGGCCCAGTTCGTCCGCGAGGGACTTGGCGAAGCCGGCGAGACCGGGCCGCAGGCCGTTGGAGATCGTCAGGCCGGGGATGGGCTCGTGCACGGACGCGGACAGGACGAAGCCGATGACCCCGCCGTCGCCGAGCTCCGCGGCGGCCGTGCGGGCCAGGCGCACCGCGCCGAGGAAGACCGATTCGAAGGCGGCGGACCATTGCTCGTCCGTGTTGTCCGCGGCGAAGCCCGGTGCGGGGCCGCCCACGCTGATGAGAACGCCGTCGAGGCGTCCGAAGTGTGCCCGTGCCGCGGCGACGAGGCGCTCGGCGTTCGACGCGTCGGCATTGTCGGCGGCCACGCCCACCGCTGCGGCGCCCAGTTCGGCTGCCGCGTCCTTGACCGTCTTCTCGTCCCGGCCGCTGATGACGACCTTCGCGCCGTCGGCGACGAGCGCCCGCGCGGAGGCGTTGCCGAGGCCACGGGAAGCGCCCGTGACGATGTAGACGCGGTCCTTCAGTCCAAGATCCATGGACCTATCCTGCCGTCTCCTGTCCCGTCAGCGCGAGGGCCGTGGTGACCAGTCCGATGTGGCTGAACGCCTGGGGGAAGTTGCCCAGGTGCTGCCCGCGGGAGGGGTCGTACTCCTCGGAGAGCAGCCCGACGTCGTTGCACAGTGTCAGCAGTCGTTCGAAGAGTTCCCGGGCCTCCTTCTCACGGCCCGTCATCCGCAGCGCGTCGGCGAGCCAGAAGGAGCAGACGACGAACGTGCCCTCACGCCCCGGCAGCCCGTCGACCTGGGACGCCTCGGCGGTGTAGCGGCGTACCAGGGGTCCGCTGCCCAGTTCCCGCCACACGGCGTCGACCGTGCCGATCACCCGCGGGTCGTCGGGGGGCAGGAACCCGACGCGGGGGATGAGCAGCACGGCGGCGTCCAGTTCGGCGGATCCGTACGACTGGGTGAAGGTGTTGCGCACCGGGTCGAAGCCCTTCTCGCACACTTCGCGGTGGACCTCGTCGCGCATCGCCCGCCATCGTGCCACGTCGCCGCGCAGCGACGGCTCGGCCTCCAGGGTGCGCACGGCGCGGTCCGCCGCGACCCACGCCATGACCTTGGAGTGCACGAAGTGCCGGCGCGGTCCCCGCACCTCCCACAGCCCCTCGTCCGGCTCGCGCCATGTGGACTCGAGGAAGCCCAGCAGGCTGAGCTGGATGTTCCAGGCGTGCCCCTCGGGCGCGAGGCCGGCCTCGCGGGCGAGGAAGAGCGAGTCGATGACCTCGCCGTACACGTCGAGCTGCAGCTGGCAGGCCGCGTCGTTGCCGACGCGGACCGGCACCGATCCGGCGTAGCCGCCCAGCCAGTTGAGTTCCAGCTCCGCCAGGCGGCGTTCGCCCGCGAGGCCGTACATGATCCGCAGGTCGGCCGGGTTGCCGGCGACGGCTCGCAGCAGCCAGTCCCGCCAGGCGGCGGCCTCGTCCAGGTAGCCGACCGACACCAGGGCGCTCAGGGTGAGCGTGGAGTCGCGCAGCCAGCAGAAGCGGTAGTCCCAGTTCCGTACGCCGCCGATGTCCTCGGGCAGGGATGTCGTGGGTGCGGCGACGATGCCGCCGGTGGGGGCGTAGGTGAGTGCCTTGAGGGTGATCAGGGAGCGCAGGACGGCGTCCCGGTAGGGGCCCTGGTACCGGCACTTCGAGGACCAGGTCTCCCAGTCCTGGAGGCAGTGTTCCAGCGACACGTACGGGTCGATGAGTCTCGGACGCGGTTTGTGGGAGGGGTGCCAGGTGAGCACGAACGCCACCTTGTCGCCCTCGCCGACCGTGAACGAAGAGCAGGTGCTGAACTGCTGACCCCATGTCTTGACCGGCGGCTCGCTGCGCAGCCACACGGAATCGGGACCGGCGACCGCGATCCGGTGGCCGTCCGCGCGCCGCACCCAGGGCACCACGGAGCCGTAGTCGAAGCGCAGCCGCAGCGTGCCCAGCATCTCGACCGTGCCGCTGACTCCCTCGACGATGCGCACCACGTCCGGGGCCTCGTCGCGCTGCGGCATGAAGTCGAGGACCTTGACCGTTCCCGTACGCGTCTCCCACACCGTCTCGAGCACCAGCGACGCGCCCACGTAGCGCCGGCGGGTACAGACGTCCGCGCCCTTGGGGGCGATCCGCCAGTGGCCGTTCTCCTCGTCGCCGAGGAGGGCTGCGAAGCAGGCGGCGGAATCGAACCGGGGCAGGCACAGCCAGTCGATCGAGCCGTTGGTGCCGACCAGGGCCGCGGTCTGCAAGTCCCCTATGAGGGCGTAGTCCTCGATGCGTTGTGTCACGCTCTGGCGTGTTCCCGCCGGCAGCGCGGACTAAGCAGCCGCCGGCTCCGGCTCGGGGGCGCTCTCCTTCGCCGCCGCGCGGTCCTGCTTCTCCCGGCGTACGAGAATCACCCAGCCGACGGGCACCGCCGCGGCGAACAGCCACCACTGGACCGCGTACGCCATGTGCGCGCCGATCGAGTCGTGGTCGGGCGTCGGGATCGGCTCAGGGCCGCCGCTCGCGGGCTTCGGCGCCGTCTGCTCCAGGTAGCCGCCGAGCACCTGCCGGTCCAGCAGCTGCGCCTGCTGCTCGCTGTTGATCAGCATCACCTGGCGGGGCGGCAGCCCCTTCAGGTCCTTGATTCCGCTGGCGCCGGTCGTCTCGTCGGCCTTGAGCCGGCCGGTGACGGTCACGGTGCCGTCCGGCGCGGGCGGGACCTCCGGGTAGGCGGTCTGGTCGGCGGCCGGCGGGACCCAGCCGCGGTTGACCAGGACGGCGCGGCCGTCGGCCAGCACCAGTGGTGTCAGTACATGGAAGCCGACCCGGTCGTCGGCGTTGGTGCGGCGGCGGACGACGACCTCGTGGGCGGTGTCGAAGGTGCCGGTCGCGGTGATCTGCCGCCAGTAGTCGGAGCGCGGGACCGTGTGTCCGGGGGAGGTGAGCTCGCCCATCGGGACCGGCTTCGCCTCGAGGTTCCGCGCGATCAGGGAGTTCTGCTCCACCCGGCGCTCGTGCCGGTGCAGCTGCCAGAAGCCCAGCTCGATCATCGTGGGGACGAGAACGAGGCCGATGAGGGTGAGGATCACCCACTGCCGGGACAACAGGAAGCGGTACACGGCCTCGACCGTACCTGCTCGGCGCGGGGTCTCGGACGGGGGGTCCCGCCCGGGACCCCCGCCGGCCGGCTGTCACACCCGGTCGACGATTCCGGCCCTCCCCTCGGCCCGGGCGCAGTGGGCGCCGCAGTACCAGTGACCCTCGACCTCGACGCCCTGGCCGATGATCTGCACCCGGCAGTGCTCACAGATGGGCGCCATGCGGTGGATGGCGCAGGAGAAGCAGTCGAAGACGTGCACCGCGCCCTGCGCGTGCACCTCGAAGGACATGCCGTAGTCGTTTCCGCAAACCTCACAACGTGCCATGCGCCACAGGGTGAAACGCTTCGGTGCCACGGGCGAGCGGGCGGCGGGCGAGTCGCCCCGGGTTCACTCCGATGAGGGTGCCGACTCTGCCCCGGGCGCCGGAGCGACGTCGCGCAGCAGCTGAGTGAAGGCGCCCTCGTCGACGACGGGCGTGCCGAACGACGCCGCCTTGACGGTCTTGGACGTCGAAGAGTCCGGGTCGTTGGTCACGAGCAGGCTCGTGAGCCGCGACACGCTCGTCGCGACATGCAGTCCCGCCTCGATCGCCCGGTCCTCGAGCAGCTCGCGCTCCACCGAGGTGTCACCGGAGAACGCTACCCGCATCCCCTGCACCAACTGCCCGCCCGGCTCGTAACGCCCCGGGTTGGGGTAGGGGCACGGAGGCCGCTTGCGGGAAGGCCGCCAGCTGCTGTGCCCGTACGACGACTGGTAGCCGACGCGCGGGGCGGCGGGCGCCTGTGACCACTCCGTCAGCGGGCGGCACTCGAGCAGCGGCAGCCGGACACCGTCGCGCGCCGCGGTGTGCAGGCTCGGCCGGAACGCCTCCGCCAGCACGCGGGCGTCGTCCAGCGCGTGGTGTGCGCGCTGCTGCACAACTCCGTAGTGCGCGGCGAGCGACTCCAGCTTGTGGTTGGGCAGCGGAAGGCGCAGCTCCTTGGCGAGCGCGATGGTGCACAGCCGTTGCCGGGTCGGCGCGGCGCCCCGCGCCCGGGCGTACTCCCTGGCGATCATGGACCAGTCGAACGTGGCGTTGTGCGCGACGAGGACCCGGCCTTCGAGGCGCGCGGAGAGCTCGCCGGCGACATCGCCGAACAGCGGGGCGCCTTCCAGCACATCGCTCGTCAGACCGTGGATCCACACCGGCCCGGGATCCCGCTCCGGGTTGACGAGCGTGTACCAGTGGTCCTCGACGTTGCCGTGGACGTCGAGGCGGTAGACGGCAGCAGACACTATCCGGTCGTCGCGGGCGAGTCCGGTGGTCTCCACGTCGACGACCGCGTACCCCTGTGGGTACGCGGCCGGCCACGCCGTCGCTGCGGTCGTACGGTCGTCGAGCATGGTCACAGAGAATACGGCCCGGCACCGACAGCCCCGGCCCTGCCCCGGCCTGCCCGCGCCGCGACCAGGTCGCCCGCCGCGGCCTGTTGCGGACCGCAGCCGTCAACCGGCCCTGGAAGCAGGCCTATACGGTGCCGCCCGCCCCGCCCGGGAGAGCGGGCGGGCGGCACGGCGGGAACGGGAGGGTCAGGGTTTGCGCATCACGACGAGCCGGGCCTCGGGAAAGAGGTCCTTCCCGGCCATGGACGGATCGTCGTCGTAGACGGTGATCGTCAGCCGGTCGAGCCCGGCCAGCGGCGTGAGGTCGAGAGGGGCCGAGAACTGCTGGCACTGGGAGAGGTGGAGGGTGGTCAGGGCGGGCAGTTCGCGCAACGCCCCCAGGCCCTCCGGTATCGAGCACCGCCACAGGTGGAGCCTCGACAGGCTCTTGAGACCGCGCAACAGCCGAAGGTCCAGCGGGTCGTGTTCGTTCAGCGTCAGCGAGGTCAACGCGGGAGGGGACGTCATGCGGGAGAGCTGGCGCAGTTGAGTCGTACCCGCCAGGGTGAGTGCTTCGAGCCGTGGCCAGCGGTCGATGCCCTCCAGGCTGAGATAGCGGGTCTGCCGGGCGAGCCCGAGCGAGGTGAGCCGGTCGCCGACCGGCAGTTCCTTCAGGCTCTCCATCAGCAGGGGGTGAGCGAGGTGGAGGTCGCGCAGATCGGTCATGTCCCGAAGCGGGTCCGGCCCGAGGTCGGGATGGAGCTCGTACAGGGACAGCCTCTCCAGCCCCGGCCGGGCAAGTGGTGAGAGATCCCGGATCTCCGGACACTGACTGAGTCCGACGTCCCTGAGCCCGGACAGGGAAGCCAGCACGGACAGGTCGGCGAGGGACCGGTTGCGGTAGACGAAGAGCCACTCCGGGGCGTGCAGCACGAGCAGCGGCGCGAGGTCCGCGTGGCTGCCGCTCACATGCACCCGGCGGGCTCCCGGCGTGTGCCGCAGCGCCTGGAACTGGCCCGGCGTCTGCACATGCAGGTACGAGTTGTCCCACGCTCCCGCGGACAGGACGTCCTCGGCGTACGACTCGGTGTCGAACGAGCCCCAGGCCTGCGACACCTGGAACGCGACCTGGTAGCGCGCGTCCTCCCGGAAGCGTGCGACGACCTCGAACGCCGCGTCGCCCTTGATGAGCGCCGCCGTGCGTACCACCGCGGCCGCCGTGTACTCCTCGAGCCCGTCCGGTCCCGGCAGCAGCTCGAGCACCAGCTCGCCCACCTTCGCCAGCTCGGCCGCGTCGTCCTGGCTGCGCGGCGGCAGCATCTCCTGCGTACGTTCCTGGACCGTCGTCCGCACCTGCGGGTCGAGCTCCGGCGCATGCTCCAGGCACGCCGCCGCCAGCAGCACCAGACGGTGCCGGTGGCGCTGGGCCCGGTCCGCCCGTCGCAGCAACTGCCGCAGCAGACGCGCCCGTTCCTCGACGCGTGCGTGTCCGACGGCCATCTGCACGACGTCGTCCCACTGGTCGTCGTGCGCGTTGCTCACCAGCACGCCGAAGTCGCGCGCCTCCACCGCGGCCTTGGCGCCCAGGTAGTCCTGGAAGGTGCGGTGCACGAAGTCCACCGCTCCGGGCGTCGGTTCGCGCAGCAGCCCGCTCCTGATCAGCAGGTGCGAGAACACCTGCTCCGCCGTCCCCTGCACCTGCGGCATGGCCGCCAGCCACTCGGCGACCATCTCCACGGCCTCCGCGCGTTCCGCCTCGGCCTGCCCGTTGCGGATGAGCCAGTACGCGAGGCGCTGGAGCAGCGCGGTCTGTTCCTCGCGGGTGAGGTCGACGCCCTCCACGCCAACGATCTCGCGCTCGGTGTCCCTGCGGACCAGCAGCATGTCCAGCGCCGCGTCGTACAGCTCCTTGCGGGCGCGGGGGAGCTGCATCCTGCGGTCGCGGTTCAGTGCGCAGAGCAGCGCGCACATCAGCGGGTTGGTGGCGAGCCTGCCGAGGTCCCTGCGGGCGCTCACGGCCTGGCGCAGTGACGTCTCGTAGGTGTCGAGCAGTTCCCGCTCCGAGTCGGTCAGGCACTCCCGGCGGGCCGAGTCGTGCCAGTGGCCGATGAAGGCACGCACGTCGTCCCGTTCCATCGGCAGCAGGGCGTGCGCGGTGAAGTCCTGCCGGGCCAGCCAGTCCTCCGGTACGGCGGACGGCCGGGTCGTCACCACATAGCGTGCTTTGGGATAGGCGGCGATCAGGTTCCTCAGCCAGGTCTCGATCCGGTGCCGCTGCCGCGTGGGCACCTCGTCCACGCCGTCGACGAGGACCAGCGCCCGGCCCTCGGTCAGCATCCGGTCGGTCCAGCCGGCCGGGGCGGAACCGTGCAGCGGGACGCCGGTCGCCCGCAGGAACTCGTCCGGCGTGGGGAGCGCGCCGTTGGACGAGAACGCCCGCAGCCGCAGGACGAAAGGCACGCACCGGTTCCAGTCGTCGAGCTCGTGGCCGAAGGTGCGCCGTGCGGCGTTGAGCGCCAGCCACTGCACCAGGGTCGACTTGCCCGATCCGGCGGGCCCCCGCAGCAGCAGCCGGTCCGCTCCGGCGACCGCCTGCTCGACCCGGGCGGCGACCTGGCCCGTACGAGGCAGGCCGAAGCCCTCCTCGCCGGCCCCGCCGCCGCTGACGGCGAGCGAGATGTACGCCGTGTCCAGCGGCCACTCGCTGCCCGACCGGCCCAGTGTGAGCCCGAACAGCTCGAGTCGTCCGTGCGTCTGGGCCACGAAGTCGGCGTACCGCCCCTCGAAGCCGAGCGCCGCCGCCTCCGGGTGCGGGCCGAGACGGCCGCGCATGTCCTCGACGAGCACCTCGGTGCGGCCGGCCCGCCGGATCTGCTCCACGGCGGACCGTGCCATGAACGACTGGTCGGCGGTGAGCGCCTCGACCAGGTGTACGCAGCACAGCTGCAGCAGCTCGTCGTAGAGCTCGACGGCCCGCTCGGTCAGGCCCGCGTCGGGAGCGCGCAGCGAGCGGTGGAGCCGCTCCGGCCGCAGGTCGAGGTCGAACAGCCGGTCCGGAGATATCTTCCCGGCCGCCTGGATCGTGTCCCGTACGCCCTCGATCGCCGCCTCCCGCTCGTGCTCCGGCAGATCGCTGTAGGGATCCGAGAGCTGGGCGACGAGCTTCTTCGCCACCGGCGCCGGGTTCGGGCGGGGGAGCGGCGCCGCCCTGCGTTCCGGGACCAGACCCGCCCCCGGCCGGGCGGCGATCAGCGACTTCACGACGGTCACGGCCAGTGTCCCGGCCAGGCGTAAGACGACAACTTCCAAACCCTGCAAAGCGGTTCCTCCCCGTGAAAGTGCCGGACACCGGATCGTACGGCGGGCGACCGTCCTGCTGCCGGTCATCGGTGCATGCCCGCCCGGCGAACAGGCGTACCGCGGTCGGCCGCAACACCGTTCGAAAACCCGAGGAACCGCCCGCGGTGCGCGCGTACCTTCACGAGCTGCTGCCCGACGCCTGGACGGCACGCTCGACCCGTCGCCCGTCAAGGTCCCCATCACGCCCTGACCGGATGGGACACCCCGACCTGACGGCCCGTCCCCGGCGGCACCGGACGAACGAAGGGCCCGGTGCGGAAGTCCGCACCGGGCCCTCACCGCGCGCTGTTACCGGCGGACCGCGTCCAGGGCGTCCGCGACACCCGTGCCGTAGAAGCCGTTCTCGCGCTCACCGCCCTCGCAGACCGCGTCGACGGTGCCGTTGCCGTCGATGTCGTACGGGTTGGTGCAGGCCGTGTCGTCCGCCTGTGCGTACAGCAGGCCCTTCACCAGGGCCGGCGGCGCGTACGGGTGCGTCGACTTGATCAGGGCCGCGACACCCGCGACGTGCGGGGAGGCCATCGACGTACCCGCCTTGTAGCCGTAGCCGCCGCCCGGCAGCGTCGACAGGATCCGGCCGTCGACGGCCGGGGCGTCCGGAGCCTGGTAGCGCGTCGAGTCGCCGCCCGGTGCGGAGATGTCGACCACGCCGTGGCCGTAGTTCGAGTACGAGGACTTCAGGCCCTTGGCGCCGAGCGCGGAGACCGTGACGACACCCGGGATCTGGGTCGGGATGTCGAGGCACTCGCGCGGGTTGATGACCCGCTCGCCCGGCGTGGTGTCGTTCGGGCTCGAGGTGTCGGTCAGCTCGTCGGCGGCGAGGTCCATCCGGGAGTTGCCGGCCGCGGCGACGTTCACCGCGCCCTTGCGCTCCGCGTAACGGGTGGCGCGTGCGACGGCGTCGACGAGGGCCTTCTGGTCCTCGTCGTTCTTGCAGTTGAACAGCCACGGGTCCGTGTAGTAGCTGTTGTTGGTCACGTCGACGCCGTGCTCGGCGGCCCACACGAAGCCACAGACGACCGCCTCGGTGTAGAAGAAGCCGTCGGGCTGCGAGACCTTGATGCCGGAGACCTTCACGCCCGGAGCGATGCCGGTGATGCCGACGCCGTTCTTCGCCGCGGCGATCGTGCCCGCGACGTGCGTGCCGTGGTCGCTCTCGTCCGGGCCCGGACGCCAGGCCCCGTCGGCCGTGTCGGGCACACCGCCGACGCAGCTGACGGAGGCCTTACGGTCGAAGTTCGGCGCGAGGTCCGGGTGGGTGTCGTCGACGCCCGTGTCGATGACGGCGACCGTCACCTTCTTGCTGCCGAGCGACTTCTCGTGCGCCTTGTCCGCCTTGATGGCCGGCAGGTCCCACTGCAGGGGCTCCAGCGGGTCCTGGTCCGAGGCCGCCTGACCGGCGGACTTCTTGGCCTCCTCGGCGGTGAGCGGGCGCTCCGAGTCGATGGCCATGTCTGCCGCGGCTTCCAGCGGCTTGGTGCGGGTGGCGCCCGCCGACTCCACGCCGCGCACAGCGCGGATCGTGTCGGCGAAGGCGGGGTTCTGCGAGTGGACGACGATGACGCCTATCTGGTCGTAGGCCACCACCACCGTTCCGCCGGCCTTGGCTATGGCCTTCTTGACCGCCTTCGCGGTGCCGTGTCCGCCCTTCACATTGACGACATACGACATCTTCGGGCCGTCGGTCTGCACCGCGGCGGGTACGTCGTCAACCGGCGCCGCAGAAGCGGCCCCCGCGGGCAGAAAGCCGAGCGAGGCCGTGAGCGCCAGACCGGCGGGCAGCGCGAGTGCGCGGCGCCGTCTGGATCCCAGATGAGCCATGGGTTCTCCACATCATCCGTGACAACCGCCCAGACACCCCTGTGCGAATGGGCGGGTACATGACGAGTGAAGCTATCGCTGATCAAGGGCCGGGTTCAATGAGTTCGCGAAGGAAGCGCGGAAGAAATAAGCCGATGTTGAACCGGTTCGCCGTGGGCGCCGTGCCGTTGTCAGGGAGTGGAGCAACATCGAACCGCCCCTGTCAGTGACATCCCCGAGCCCATCCCCACCGCAGACGCGTCGCGAGGAGCTTCCGTGACCATCGATGCACCGCCGCCTCCCGAGGACGGTACGGACACCAGCACCGCCCAGCACACGACAGAGTCGTTCGCGCGGGTGCAGCAGAGTACGGAATTCGGCGAACTGCGCCGCACCCACCGCTCGTTCGCCTTCCCGCTGACCATCGCGTTCATCGCCTGGTACCTGCTCTACGTCCTGCTCTCCAACTACGCCGGCGGCTTCATGGGCGCGAAGGTCTTCGGCCACATCAACGTCGCCTTCGTCTTCGGCCTCGCCCAGTTCGCGACCACATTCCTCATCGCCTGGCTCTACTCACGGCACGCAGCAGCGAAGCTCGACCCGCAGGCCGACGCGATCAAGTCCCGTATGGAGGCCGACGCATGAGCCCCGCCCTGCACCTCGCGGCCTCGAACGCCACCACCGAGCACCGGCCGCTGATCATCACCCTCTTCGCGGCCTTCGTCGTGGCGACTCTCTTCATCACCGTCTGGGCCGGCCGGCAGACCAAGGACGCCGCCGACTTCTACGCCGGGGGCCGCCAGTTCACCGGCTTCCAGAACGGTCTCGCCATCTCCGGCGACTACATGTCCGCCGCCTCGTTCCTCGGCATCGCCGGCGCGATCGCCCTGTACGGCTACGACGGTTTCCTCTACTCGATCGGCTTCCTGGTCGCCTGGCTCGTCGCCCTGCTGCTCGTCGCCGAGCCGCTGCGCAACTCCGGCCGGTACACGATGGGCGACGTCCTCGCCTACCGGATGCGCCAGCGCCCGGTCCGTACCGCCGCCGGTGCCTCCACCATCGTCGTCTCGATCTTCTACCTGCTCGCGCAGATGGCGGGCGCGGGCGTCCTCGTCTCGCTGCTCCTCGGCATCACCAGCGAGGGCGGGAAGATCGCGATCGTCGCCCTGGTCGGCCTGCTGATGATCGTCTACGTGACCATCGGCGGCATGAAAGGCACCACCTGGGTGCAGATGGTCAAGGCCGTCCTGCTCATCGCGGGCACCCTGCTGATCACCTTCCTGGTGCTGTGGAAGTTCAACTTCAACATCTCCGACCTGCTCGGTGAGGCCGCGGCGAAGAGCGAGGTCGGACAGAAGGGCAACGCCGACGCCTTCCTCGAGCCCGGCCTCAAGTACGGCGTCGACGGAATGACCAAGCTCGACTTCATCTCCCTCGGCATCGCCCTCGTCCTCGGCACCGCCGGACTCCCGCACATCCTGATCCGCTTCTACACCGTGCCCACCGCCCAGGCCGCCCGTAAGTCCGTCAACTGGGCCATCGGCATCATCGGCGCGTTCTACCTCATGACCATCGCGCTCGGCTTCGGCGCCGCAGCGCTCGTCGGTCCCGCGGAGATCAAGGCGTCCAACCCGGCCGGCAACACCGCGGCCCCGCTCCTCGCCCTGCACATCGGCGGCGTCGACTCGGCCTGGGGCGCGATCCTGCTCGCCGTGATCTCGGCGGTCGCGTTCGCCACGATCCTCGCCGTCGTCGCCGGACTGACGCTGGCCTCCTCGTCCTCGTTCGCCCACGACATCTACGCCAACGTCATCCGCAAGGGCCAGGCCACGGAGAAGGAGGAGGTCAGGGCCGCGCGCTGGGCGACCGTCCTCATCGGCGTCGTCTCCATCGCCCTCGGCGCGCTCGCCCGCGACCTGAACGTGGCGGGGCTCGTCGCGCTCGCCTTCGCGGTCGCCGCCTCCGCCAACCTGCCCACGATCCTCTACAGCCTGTTCTGGAAGAGGTTCACCACCCAGGGCGCCCTGTGGTCGATCTACGGAGGCCTCGCCTCCTCGGTGCTCCTGGTGCTCTTCTCGCCGGTCGTCTCCGGCAGCGCGACCGCGATGTTCCCGAGCGTCGACTTCGCGTTCTTCCCGCTGTCCAACCCGGGCCTCGTCTCCATCCCGCTGGGCTTCCTGCTCGGCTGGCTCGGCTCGATCCTGAGCAAGGAGAAGCCCGACGAGGGCAAGTACGCCGAGCTCGAGGTCAGGTCCCTCACCGGCATCGGCGCCCACTGAGGAGGAAACCGACACACGCACGTCAGCGGCCGCGTCGTAGGGTCCTAC
>NZ_JBEXRZ010000219.1:0-12189 GCF_040613325.1 Streptomyces sp. NPDC006283
GGCCGACCAGTTGCCGGGTCGACCTGGTAGCGGTTGCCATGCAGGGAAACCGTGCCGGTCTTAACGACCGTGCGGTGCTTGGACCCGCGGAACTTCAGCGCCGATGCTGCTGACCAGATGTGGGCTGGAGACATGACCGATATCGTCACGAGCGACGGCAAGCTCTACCTGGCCACGGTGATCGATCTGCTCTCTCTCCGCCTGCTCGGCTACGCGATGGGCCGCCCGGCACGATGCTGAACTCGTCGTCGCCTCACTTCACATGGCCGCAGCCACCCACGGCGGCGACACCGTCCTGGACAACAGCGAATAGAGCCGCGAAACCACGGCCCGCGAGCGTGGCGCTGCCACAGCTCGGCTGGCAGTCGGCCAGGCCGCCCCCAGCTAGCCGTCATGCCACCCTTACTCGTTCCTGTAAGTAGACGCTACTCATGCGTTTGCTTCATCTACAGCACAATGTGACATAGCGAACGCACTGCTTCTGTGCGCTCGTTCGGCGCCTCGCACGAATACAAGACGCAGCGGCTGGCGGTCTCTGTTCCATTATCAGCAAGGGAATGCTCCCGCGATGGTACACAAATCAAACCAAAACTTCGTGAATACCACGCACGACTTTCAACTGGAGAAAATCTCGGGATATGTCATTGAAGCAGCCAGAAAGACAGCCGCCGCCAAAGCGCTGGGAACAGAGGACTACACTCTACCCCTTGACATGCTCGGTCTTAGATCCTCAGAGCCGCCATCTGCCTGCCTGCACTGCGGCAAAGAGTACGCCCGTACCGGCACGGGGCGCGCATCCTGCTTCTGCACCAAGACCTGTTATCTGACAACGCTCAGAGTGGAGCGCACGACACACAACCACGCTCCTGCAGACCAGGAATCCGCAGGCTCACCGTATCCCGTCAAGGACAGGCCGTGGCGCCCACCGCGTATCCCCGACAGCCATGGTCAGCCTTCAGTATTACAGGATCGCGAATGACCGAATCATCGGACAGCAGGTGGCAGAGGGAAGCAGCATGCGCAGCTCCGGATGTCGACCCAGATGTTTTCTTCCCGTCCCACGGAAACGGCAGGCCCGGCTGGGACAGGCTGGCCAAAGGGATCTGCCGAACATGCACCGTCATCGACCCCTGCTTCCGTATGGCACTCCGTGAAGGCATCACCGATGGAATCTGGGGCGGGCTCGGAGGTTGGGAACGACATAGCAGGGGAGGCCCACGTCCCACCCGCGGCAGGCGCCCAAGAACACTAGGCAATTCCCGCCCGACCTTTTCGACAGGACCGGCAACGCAACAGCGCGCCGCGGCCGCGTCGCCGGAAGTCCAGGGCAGAGCTGTTGCATTCTCGCAAGGTGAGACGCGCTGACCTCGACACCCAGTTACCGCCGCATCGTGAAACGCAAAGACCCTGCTGTTCAATTTCCTGCGTGGGTTGCCGGTTGACGAGATGATCGCTTGTGCGGGGCGTTGTCTGTCCTGCGGCCGCGGACGTGGTGTGGCTGTCGATGCAGCGGAAGGGCTTGCCACAGATCCCGGAGCGAACCGTGGCGGTGACCCGGGCGGCGTTCCCGATGGGCAGCTTGGCGATACGGGTGAGGGACCGGCTCGCGGAGATTTTCGCGACGATCCGTTCGCCGAGGCGTTCGGGGTGTGCGGTGCTCAGGGGGCTGTCTCCGGGCTGCGTTGTCGCTGGTCACGGTGTTGCAATGCGTCGAAGACCTGACCGACCGGCAGATCGCGGGCGATGGATACGGGCGATCGACTGGAAGTACGCGCGCTCGGGGCGGACCTGGGCGATACCGCCTTCGACGCGAGTGTGCTCAGCAGGTTCCGCACCGGCTGGCCGGGCACGGGATGAGAGGTGGTCTTCGACCGGCTGCTGGAGCACCGCAAGGGCGCTGGACTGATCGGTGCCGAGGGCAGGCAACGCACCGACTCCGCGCGTGTGATCAGGGCGGATCGTACCTGAACCGGTTAGAGCTGGCCGGGGAGAGCGTGCGGGCCGCCCTGGAGGCCCTGGCGGTGGCGGCTCCCGGCTGGCTTGCGGTCCGGATCGACGTCGCAGAGTTTGCCCACCGCTAGGGCCACGCGTCAACGGCTGGACCATGCCGTCGTCGAAGACCAAAAGCGAACGGCTCGCGGTGGTGTCCGCCCAGGACGGCCTCGCGTTGTGCCGGGCCGCCAGCTGCGGAGCTCCGGTGCGGATCCGCGAGATCGAGGCCGTGCGGTTGCTGCGGCAGGTCCTCGTGCAGACGTACGACGCCCACACCGATACCCGGGGGCGGGAGGTGATCAAGAAGCGGGAGGCCGACGAGGGGGCATCCCGCCCGCCCATCTGCGCCTGGCCTCGCCCTACGACCCCGATGCCCGCTGGACCGCCAAGGGCGACGAGGTGTTCTGGATGGGCTACAGGTCCTCACCGAACCTCGTCCGCTCGACCTGGAAGCGGAGGCGGGCGGGTGCCCGGCTGACGGATTCTCTTGATCGTGAGGTACCTTGCCGGGCCGACGGCAATGGTGTCGCCGGCGCCCAGGTAGCCCTTATCCACAAGGACGGGGTGCAAAAACGAGCACAAGTGGCGATGATCCGGTTCCAACGAGCCGCGGTCAGATTGGGGTACGGCTGGGAGCTACGGGCACGTGGCGCGCGCGACCAAAGAGCCCGAATAACCCCCACCCACACCGGTGTGATGCCTGTGGTCCTGCTGTGGAGCGGGTACTTGGGCTCGTTCTGGACCTGGCCGCTGCTGATGTTCACGCCCGACTCCTGGCGCGGAATGACGTCCTTCGTTGTGGCCGGGTGGATTTGATACGGCATCGTCGCCATCGGGGTTCGGCCCGGCTCGGGCGGCGGCCCGAGTCGCTGGGTTGCAGTTGCGGGCCGCCGCACTCCCGATGGCCTCCAGCGCCTGCTGAACAGGGCGAACTCGGTGCCGGACGATGTCCGTCTCCTCCTACGTTGCTGAGCCGGCTCGGCCAGGACGGAGGGGCGCTCGTCATCGACGACACCGGCTTTGTCAAGAAAGGCATCGCCTCGGCCTGGTCCAGCACCAGTGCGACCATGGCCCGCTGGGACGGCGACAGCTTGCACCTTCGGTCACCCCCGGCTGACGATCAGCATCGTCAGCCACTCTACGAGGGCATGCGGGACATCGAGTACAGCAGAATAAGGAACCAACCAAGCCCCCGAGTTGAAAAGCTGCGGACATCAGACATCCCGCTCAACAACCCGAGGGCCTCGCCCGTTACGGACACTCCGCCATCACCCGATCAGTGGCCACACTGAACCAGCTCAGAGTCTGAGACCGGAGCAAACCATGGCCGGACTCTACCGGGCAAGCGCCGGGTACGGCATAGGCCGATGATCCTCTATCACCTCGGCGAGCTCAACCTGTCAGATCGGGAACGTGGCCGACCCACCCGCCCTTGCCGATCACATGGGGCGTCCAACTCCACCTCCTCGATCGGCATCGAAGTCACACAAATCCGCTTGCCCCAGTCCTGATCAACCACCGGCGAACGGGGCTAGGGAGCGGCCGCGCCGCTGGGCGCGGAGGGGGCCGGTACGGGGGTGGAGGGGGCCGGTACGGGGGTGGAGGGGGCTGGTACGGGGGTGGAGGCCGGCCCCGGAGCGGGGTCCTCGCCGATGGAGGACGGTGAGGGGTTGGTGGACGGTTCAGGCGCCGCCGAGTCTCCCCGGCCGCCGTCCTTACCGGAATCGGTGTCGCGGCCTTGGCCGATTCCGTCCCGGCGGCCAGTATTTCTGTCCGGCCCGCCAGCTCCGGAGCCGCTGTCCGGAGTCGCGGCCGGCCCGCCGTTTCGATTCTGCTGCGGGGTGTCGTCCGAAGAGGGCTTCGGTGGCGTGGATTTGTCATTGTCGCTCCCGCGGATGGCGGATCCGACCGTCGTGCCCGCGCCACCGCCAAGCTCCTGGCCGACGGCGAGTTCGTATCCGGTGATGCCGGTCATCGCCACGGCGAAGACACTGGCGGCGACCAGCGCAGAGCGCTTGCCGCCGCGGATACGAGTGCCATGGGTCGTCGCATCGCCGAACTCCTCCTGCACGAGATCCGGCCGCGCCGAACCGAAGTGCACCTGACGGGTCGTGGGCCGCGCCTGGACGGCCACTACGCGTATCCGTTCACCGGTTCGCCGGAACAGGTGCTGGAAGAGGGTGTCCCCACACGTCGCCACGACACTGACGACACCCGCGCCGATGATTGTTCCGTAGACGCCGAGCCGGGAAGCGAGCACTGCGGCCGCGACCGCCGCAAGCGCACTGCCCGCGACCTGCGGAGCGTTCAAATCGAGCCGTCGTTCCTTCTTCTGTTGTTCCGCCCGCCGGTCGCGGTCGCGCCGATTGTGATCCATCTCCAGCCTTCACTCACCCATCTGTCCTACCGTGTACCCGCAGTCGTCGGTGTCGCGGATCTGGCGTGCGTTCGGACTGCACCGCACTGGCCGGAAACCATCAAGCTGTCGACCGATCCGTACTTCGTGGACGAGGCCCATGAAGTGGTCAGTCTTTACCTGGGCCACACTGTGACGATGTAGACCGCCGTCACCATGACGATCACCCAACTCGCCACGGTGCCCACGCCACAGTGGGGTCTGCTTTGCTAGCGGTAGGAGCTTGAAGCCCACGTGCGCCAGTACAGCGGCGAGGGCGGCGACGGCGATGATGCCGGGCACCGCGGTCAGTAGCGCGGCGAGCAGCAGCGGCCACACGCCATGCAAGACACGCGAGATGGTCTTCACGCCAGCTTGGACGTTAGCGGCGCTGGGACCATGGCCTGCTGTCACAGGCAGGGCGCGAGCAAGCCGCACACGGCGTTGCCCACGCCCTGACCATTAGCCGCCCGCCGCCGGACCCGGCTCTGTGGACGCTTCACGTCTATCGGCGGCCCGCCGGAACAGCACCCACAACTCGTCCGGCACAAGCCACTCAACCAGATCCGTCATGCATCGTTTCAACGAACGATCACGCCATAACGGCGTTTAGCGGCGAGCCCCGAAGTTCTGGGTCCAGTAGGAGCCGCTGGCATCCATGCCGATGCCGATTTCTTTGAGGTTGGCATTGAGGATGTTCGCCCGGTGGCCCGGGCTCTTCATCCAGTCGGCCATGATGATCTCGGGGCTATCCTTGCGGTGGTGTATGTTCTCAGCCCACATGGACGAGCTGTAGCCCGCCTGCTTGATGCGGTCACCGGGCGACGAGCCATCGGGACCAGTGTGCCTGTAGATGCCGGTGCGGGCCATCTCGTCCGAGTGGCCCTGGGCGGCGCGGCTCAGCAACGGGTTGAGGGTCATGGGGCTGAGGCCGGCCTTCGCCCGCTCCTGGTTGACGAGCTGGAGTATCCGGTCCACGGCAGCGTTGGCGGTAGGTGCCGTGGTCTGCTGGTCACCCTGCTGACCGGGCTGACGCCCATTCTTCTGGTCACTCTGCTGGCCGGTCTGCTGGTCACCTTGCTGCGTGCTCTGCTGCCTCTGTACCGGCGTCCACTGTCCCTGCCACTGACCCTTGTCATCCAAGCGCCAGTCGCCCTGCCAGTCCCCCTGCCGACCATGCCATTCCCGCTGGTTTGACGAATCGGTGGTGACCCTGACCGGGTTCTGCCCGCCGTTCACCAAAGTCCACTGCCCTTGCCAGCGGCCCTTGCCATCCAGCCCGAAGTCTCCCTGCCAATCGCCCTGCTGGCCGTGCCATTCCTGCTGGCGCGAAGCTCCGGTGGAGTTTGAGCCTGACTGTGTGCTCTGCTGGGTGGTTGCCAGCGTCTGCTGCTGTGACTGCGTCTGCGATCCGGGACAGGCGGCGAAAGCGCCCGAAGCGGCAGTTAAAACGAAGCCGGCAGAAACGGGGGTCAGCGCACCCACCTTCAGCACTCGTTTCTGCAGTGGTGTCAGCTCTTTCACCTTCTTGTGACGTGCCGTCACTTCATTCCTCCTGCAAGTTGAAGACGCGTTACGCCGCCATTCTTAGAACTACTTTCGAGGGAAGCGCAAACGAGCGCCAGTACTACGTTGATTCGTAGGACTGGCGCACCACTGAATGGGCGCACAGGTTGCGCTAGCCCGGATTCGTTGAGCACGAAACTCTTGATGCGTCATCAGAAGCCTTATTTTTCATGCCGAATGGGCGAAAGTGACGAGCGGGCCGATGCCGCCAATCCCTACATGGGGCATGTCAGTACTAATACGGACACGCCTCGTATCTCGCCAACGCCTTGTCTACTATTCAGCAAGTGCCGGTGTGGCTGATGTCACTGGTATTTGAGGGAGTCAACGCTCGCCAGACCGAGTGACCCCCCAGGGGCCGTGAGGGCCCGTGGGTGGGCGCGCGGAGCGTGCTCCCCCGACTGGTGGGCTCGCATAAGCAACTTTCTCGGCGCCCGAGGTGACGGGCCAGGGCTCGCCAGTTCTTCAGATGCGCGATGCCGTGCTCGACCCGGATACGGCGCGAAGAGTGTGCCTTGCGCTGGCACTCGTACATCTCCTCGTACCAGTCCGGAGCGTTCTTCTTGAACTTGCGGTGCGGCGGTGTCACCACCCGGCCACCGGTCTGGGCGCCCAGCCCCTGGTAGCTGGCATCGGCGAGGATCTCGATCGCAGGCCCGCTGGCCAAAAGCTTGACAAGCCCTAACTGGCGGGCGTGCGTGATGTCTGCGCAGCTTGCGGGACGGGTCGGGCTGCACCACAGCACGCGGCCCTCGCCGTCCGTGACCACCATGGCCTTGACGGCATTCTGCTTGTTCTTGCCGGAGATGAACTTGTCGCGGTCCTTGCGTCTGGCGGCGGGCCCGCCGAACCCGGATCTCTGTGCCGTCGATGATTCCGATCGTCCCGGTCGAGCCGAGGTGGTCGACGACCTCGGCCAGGGTTCGCAGCCGCACGTCGGAGCTGACAGTGCACCCGCGCTCGGCGAGCAGGGGCCGCATCTCGTTGATGGCCCGGGTGATGGTGGAGCGGTCCACGCCGAACCAGCAGGCCAGCACATCGTGGGTAACCCCGTGACGAAGGTGGACCAGGGTGGTCAGCAGGCGGTCGACGAACACCAGGCGGTGTTTCGCACCGCCGCCCACGGCCCGCTTCCGCGGTCGGGAAGCAAGCCTGGCCTCGTGACGCTCATGCCACAACGGCCCGATCTCCGCGACGAGTTCAGCAATCACTCCGCCCGTCAGGCCCGTGATCCGCCGGTTGCTGATGATCGCTGCTCGAGTCGCGTTCCCCACCACCCGACCATGATCAACCATCACGGGCTCGACAACTCACCGCTTAACGTGCACGAGCTCGTTAGTGAACCCCCGTGAATAGAGACCTCCCAGCATCGGCATGGACCTCGGCCAGCGAGTCCGGCGGTGAGTCCGCGACGGGGCCTGGGTCGCCGAACTCACCCGGCGACCTCCTCGCGGGCTGGCCGACGGGCATGCGGCTGATCGTCCGCAGGGAACGGCCGCATTCCGGAGCACAATTGAGGTCACCGACGCCGACGGCATGCGGATCAACTGCTTCGCCACCAACACCCGCCAGCCCTTCCATCGCCGAACTCGAACTCCGTCACCGGCTGCGGGCCCGGGCCGCCGACCGTGCAACGGGACTGCGCAGCCTGCAGCTGCACGACACCGCGCAGAACAAGGTCTGGCTGGAGCCAGCTCGCCCTCGACCTGCTGGCCTGGACCCATCCTCGCCCCGACCGGCAAAGCCTGGCTCAGGAAACTCGTCTTCGGCTCGCCTCTTCTTCCCAGCCACCCAACTCGTCACCACCGCCCGGCGCCCATCCTCCGCCTCGCGGCCCACGGCTCGCACCCTACCCCGGCTGACCAGCAGTTCATCCGCCCATGCGAAGAGCGCCCCTATCGGAGCAGTGGAAACCGGCTCCCACCCGAGACGACACTCGGGCCGCGACCTGCCGCCATCATTCACCGAAAGCGAAACGGCGAGGTCAACTTCATCTCACGGAGAGGTGCGGTCAGGCTGCCTGTCCTCGTGCCACACAAGGGGAGGGCGTGTACTGAAGAATCCGCTCCTGGCTCTCCAGCTCCTGGCGGAGCCGGGTCAGTGCCCGGTGCAGCGTGCTCTTCACGGTGCCTATCGCTAAACCGAGGGCGGTGGCCGTCTCCTTGGTGCTCAGCTCTCCCCAATATCGCAGCACGACCACGCTGCGCTGCTTGGGCGTCAGAACCTTCAAGACCTCCATGAGTAAGACTCGGTCGGCGTGCTGCTCGGTGAAGTCCTCGGTGCCGGCGTCCGGCAGCTGTTCGAGGGGGACCTCTTCGAACTTGCGGGCCCGCCACCGCTCCGTTCGTGTGTTGATCATGACACGGCGCAGATAGGCGTCAGCGAGGGACTTGTCGGCGATGCCGTCCCAGCGGCTGTAGGTCCGCACCAGCGCCGTCTGCAGCAGGTCCTGGGCGTCCATCGGGTCGGGGACGAGTTGCCGTGCGCTGCGCAGCAGCGCCTCCTGCCGCGTGCGGACGTACTCCTCGAACTCGAGCACCTTGCCATACTTCATATCAACCTCTTTCGCCTCGGCCCAGTCGATGGCAGGACCGCTTGTCTGTGCTTTCTCCGCAGCCCGGTAACGCCGGCCCAGAGGAGTGCTCTCATCCTCCTGCCCACCAAGATCCCAAAGGTCCCCCCAGATGGCTGTTCACACGAACCCCTGAGAAGTAGCGGCCGAGTGCGGCTCATACGGTGGGATGACACCACTCCGAGCTGGAGCCCGCGCTCTCGGTGTTGCCGCTGTTGTAGTCGCTGTAATCCGTGACCGGTGTGCCGTCGGCAGTGGTCTGGTGGTCAGCCGGTGCCGCAGACTGCTGGCCGTGCTGGTCTGCTGTGGCCGAGCCACCTGTGGCTACGGTCTCGTTGTTGTAATGACTCGCCCAGTTGGTCCGCGTACTGGCTGCCAGGCCGACGCGGCAGCGGTGCCGCCGGCACCGGACGCGACCGTGGGTAGGCTGGTCCCAGCAGGAGAACTACCCAGCCCGTCCTGGCTCTGCACGTCAGTGGCTGGTGAAGTCGTACCCCAGCAGCTGCGGAGGGCTCAGCCTGCTGCTGGCTTGGCTGGCCTGCTGCGACTGCCGGATCAGGCATAACCACAGCCGACGGCGTGGCTGTGCGTTACGGGCGCTGGCGCCGTCCGCAGTCGGCGCTGCAGTAGTTCCGCCCGCGGCAGACGTGGCCGTCGGCGTGGTGGTACCGATGGAAGAAGCTCCCAGACCCGTTGGCCTTGGGCGCCCGCAGCGTTCGGGGACGCGGCCTGCGGCGAACCACCTGGCAGTCCCTGCTGCGAACAAGCCCGTGCCGGGTTGCCGCGCCGCTCCCGGACTGCTGTTTCTGTCCCACCTACGTCGGCTGCGACTCGCTCGCTCCACCGAAGCCAGCCTCCTGCGGCTTCTTCACATGCGCAGCATCGCGCTCTTGCCGCTGCCGCGAGGACCCGACCAGCGAGATACTGATGGTAGTTGGTCCATTGACGACCTCGGGATGCTGACCTATGTGCCAAAGAACCTTCCCTGTCTGCAATGGGATACGGCTCTCCAGCCAAACACATTCGGTAATAAAATGACCATTCGCTAGCACTAGAAGCCTCGCGCCCATCGCTCCTGTAATTCGCGCAGGCCTACCGCCTGTCATTTGACAACCGTTTCCTACCCTGGCCGTTGCCTCCATACCGCGACACGGACAGTGAGCGTCATGGCAGCGGCATTACGCATCCACTAGTGAGACGAAGGCACCTTACGGTGTTGGCCATGAGTGCGACGGTGAGTGGAGTTAGCATCCATCACTTTTCACTCCTTCTCTTTGGTATATCTCATTCCGCACCGCACCCAACACATGGTCACCGCCCCACGCTTGCCGGCGTTGAGTCGGGTCATGCCCCAGCGGGTTGGATTCAGCGAGCGCGGTCCTGGGCTCCCCACCAGCAACTGCGGAGCCGTGTTATGTCGCCATTCTTGGAACCGCCGCCAGGGCAGGGCAAACGAGCCAAATACTACCTTGATTCGTAGACCTGGGGACTCTTGAAATCGGCGCACAGACGTGCTGGCCCGGCTTCCGGGGGTGCGGAGTTTTTCCGATTCTCCGCCAGGAAGCCTTGCCCGTACGCCAAACGGGCAGAAAGCGACGAGCGGACCGAATGCGGCCACGCCCTCGGGAGCATGTCTGCATTAAGGCGGACAAGTTTTGCTATATCGCCAACGTGACATCTACTATTCAGCGACGTAGGGCCGAACGTCCGTGTGGCTGATGTCACGGGGCGAGGTGGCCCGTTTGGACCTTTGCCAGCGGGGTCTGTCCTACCTGCTGGTCGGGGCGCACCGGGCCCGCCCGTCGGCTGCGGGCGCTGCGAAGTGCACCTGTCCGGTTACTGCAGCCGGTTGGTTGGGGGGGCGCTGCAGTCACGGACTGGCCTGTCTCGATCTTGATGTCGTGTGTGGCCTGTTGGGCATGGATTGTTGGCAAGTAGTGCAGGTGCCGTCCAGCGCCTCAGGACGTCCTGGAGCACGTCGAAGGTTTGGTAGAGGGTGAGCCCGGTGCGGGAGCTTCGGGGTCAGACGCTGTTCGATAAGAAACATCTCGGCTGCGGTGACGAGGGTGACGTGATGTTGCCAGCGGGCCAGGAACGGCCTTCGAAGTGGTCCAGGCCCAGGCCGTGCTTGAGTTCGCGGTAGTCGTGCTCGATGCGCCAGCGGGCCTTGGCCAGGCGGACCAGGTCGGCGATCGGGGTGTCGTCCGGCAGGTTGGACAGCCAGTAGTCGGTGAGAGCCTCGGCGTCGTCGGGCCACTCGACCAGCAGCCAGCAGTCGGGAAGGACCGCGTCTCACCAGCCCTGCTCAGCCGAGGCAGCGGCCCGGTTCGGACGGTCGACGGCCTTGCTCGCGGGGCGGACACGCACGGCTGCTAAGCGGGAACGTAACTCTCCTCGCGAGCCCTGCCGCCAGGTGAGGGAGGTGAATGCCTTCTGTCCGAGGCTGGCGGCAAGGGCGGCCACCGAGGGTGCGGGGTGGCGGTAGCTGGGGCCCAGCAGCCGACGGGGCCGTTGCGGTCCAGGGGCACGGGCTTGGCGTCGAGCGGCTGGGCGCAGACGTCCGCGCGGACGGCCGAGTATTCAATTCCGCGGTCGGACAGTGCGGCCCTCAGGTGGGCGTTGGTGCCGTAGGTGGCGCCGGCTACCACGACCGGCGGCCTCATGCCCAGCCGGCCCAACGTGTCGAGCGTGTCCAGGGCCAGCCGCCACTTCTCGCGGTGCGTGACCTCGGGGTGGGACGTGGGTGAGGCTCCTGCGGATGGTGTCCGGGGAACCACTCCTTGGGCGGGAAGAGCCGCCACTGCAGCGGGCAGGAGGCTGTGTCACTGGCGGCGTGGACACTGGCTGCGACTTGGCAGTTGGCGCGTTTGCCCAGGGCTCCGCAGTACTGCGGAGCCCTGGCGACCGACATTCTTCCGTCCTTGGGCAGCGATACGTCGTCGATCAACCAGGCCGTCGGGTTGATCAGCGGCAGCATGCGTTCGCATATGCGCCACTGCATGGGAATCGGGCCCCCAGGTGGACTGGTTCACGAACTGCTGCAGGTTCTGTTCGTTGCCGTCCGGCAGCCGAGCAGCCATGGCCTGAATCGACTCGCGGCGGCCGTCGAGCTCAGTCCCCGCAGGTAGCAGTCGCCCTTCGCCCGCTGGTTCTTACGCGGCACCGACGTGAACACGGCCGTCCCGTCTCTCTCCAGACGGCAGCCACGCGTCGCCCCCGTCCAATGGCCGACCCGGACGCTCTGCTTGACCGACAACCTCGACAACTTCACCGGTCCGCATCGCATCCGGGCGCACGAAAGACGACAAGGGCATCAAATCAGTTTTGAGTACGACTTGCTCACGAGGCCGGGAAGCGGGCGGAGCAGGGTCGTCAGGGGTGGAATCCCCGTCCCGAATCCGTACCTCACCCGGTCGGAGCCGCACAAGTGCAGTGCCGTCTCCTGGAGGTGATCTCCGTGTATAGCACCCCTCACGACAGCCTCACCGGCCCGCCTTACAGTGCGGCGGAAGGCAGTCAGCGGCCGGCACATGCTTCCGGTTCCAGCGTGGCGACCAGTGAACACCAGGCGCGGGTACCCTGCCTTCGCCAACCCGCCGACAACCATGGCGATGTGACCCAGGCGCTGGAACACCAGCTTCTGCACGACACCCTGTGCGGCGAC
>NZ_JBEXRZ010000220.1:0-12032 GCF_040613325.1 Streptomyces sp. NPDC006283
GGCCGCAGCCGGTCCGCGGACCGGCCGCGGCCCACTCATCACCGCATGCACCCATAACCGCACATAATGGAAATCACCGAGCATCAGGAGGTGCCTTGTCCGGCGCTGGTCCCACCCCGCAACTGCGTTCCCGGCTGCGCTCGCTGAGGCCGGCCGCTTTCGGGGCCGATCCGACCGGTGAGCGCATGGCACGCATCCGCCGCTCGCCCAATTTCTCCGACGGCGTCTTCCAGAACCCGGTGGGGGCGAGAACCAGACCGTCAGGCGCCTCCATGGTCGAATTCGTCAAGATCTACTTCGCCAAGGAGGCCAGGGCCCGCCGTGTGCCCGTCGGGCCTGTGCCTGTGCACTCCACGACGCTCGCCGATCTGACCAGGCCCGCCGCCTCCGGGCTGCGGCTCACCTGGATGGGGCATTCGAGTGTCCTCGCGGAGATCGACGGGCGCCGTGTGCTGTTCGACCCCGTCTGGGGAGAGCGGTGCTCTCCGTTCGCCTTCGCGGGGCCCAAGCGGCTGCACCCCGTCCCTGCGCCGCTCGCGGCCCTCGGCACCGTCGACGTCGTCGTGATCTCCCACGACCACTACGACCACCTCGACCTGCCCACCATCCGTGCTCTCGCCTCCACGGACACCGTCTTCGCCGTCCCGCTCGGCGTGGGCGCGCACCTCGAGCGGTGGGGCGTGTCCCCGGACCGCCTGCGCGAACTGGACTGGAACGAGTCCACGGAGATCAACGGCCTCCGACTGACCGCGACCCCCGCGCGCCACTTCTGCGGACGCGGGCTGCGCAACCAGCAGCACACCCTGTGGGCCTCCTGGGTCGTCGCCGGTCCCGAGCACCGGATCTACCACAGCGGCGACACCGGCTACTTCCCCGGCTTCCGGGACATCGGCGCGGAGCACGGCCCGTTCGACGCGACGATGATCCAGATCGGCGCCTACTCCGAGTACTGGCCCGACATCCACATGACTCCGGCGGAGGGCATGCGCGCCCACCTCGATCTGCAGGGCGGCCGCCCGGCCGGTGTGATGCTGCCGATCCACTGGGGCACGTTCAACCTCGCGCCGCACCCCTGGGCGGAGCCGGGCGAGGGCACCGTGGCGGCCGCCGAGGAGGCGGGCGCGCGTATTGCGCTGCCGCGGCCGGGTGAACCGTTCGAGCCGACCTCCTCGGCGGTTCCCTCGTCGCCGTGGTGGCGCGGGGTGGCAACGGTTCCGGTCGAGGGCTGGCCCGCGGTGGCCGCGTCCGCGCAGACGGCCGCGACGAAGTCGGCGGCGGACAACGCGTCGTCCGGCCCCGACGCACAGGAGGTCGCTCCCAGGGCCTGAGGCGAGCGGCGTCCCGCAGGCCGCCCGCGCTCAGGCCCACCGCCCCCGCCCGGGGCTCGGCCGTGAGACCGTGCGCCCTGTTCGGCGGATGCGTTGCCCGGTCCGTCGGCGCCGGGCCGGGCGCGAAGCCGGGCCACGTGGCGCGGTGCTGCCTCGAGCCCCTCGCCTCGGTCGCAGGCCGGACGTGAGTTGCCCCCGGGGTGCAGTCGCCTGGGGACGGTGGGAGCGCTCGGCGGAGCCGGACGGGTCGAGGAGCCGATTTCGCGGAGCGAAACGCAGCCCGCCCGGGGTACTTCCCCTACGCCCCACGGCTTATCCCGCCGACGGGCATCGCCAGAAGCGCGTATCAGGAGTCCGGGACTTGGCCCGGACCGGGCAGTGGGCTCCCGCGGAACGCCAGTCAACAGTGGAGGGCGGCCCCCGGCCCCCGGCCCCCGGCCCCCGGCCCCCGGCCCACCGTGTCTGCCCCACCCCGCCCCGCCATTTCGCACTGTCGTGCGAGCCCTCATACCAGAGCGGGACGAATGGCGGGCAACTTCGGCAAGTGCCCGTCGCGCGTCCACGTCACCCGACTACCGTGTGTGGCCGGTGATTGACGGTGGGCTCTCGTTCGCGTGCCCGGGTTCCGCCGTGGAGTCATGCCGACCACACGCACTACGCCGATTCCTGGGGCCCCACGTACCGAGGACGCTGATGTCTCAACTACGCGCACCAGCCGCGCGGTCCGACCGCCGAGAGGGCGGGCGTCACGGCCGGCCAGGCACCCGCTCCCTGACGTCCGCGGGCAGGACGTCGTCCGCGGCCGCACATCCGGAAGCCCGCATACGACCCCAAATCCTCCGCACCGCCGTCCTGCCCACCGTGGTCGCCGCCCTCAGCGGCGCCACCGCGGTGGTCATCACGCTGCGCGCCACCACTCCCGAACCGTCAGCCGGCCTGTGGGCCGCGCTGACCGCCATGGCCGTCCTGGCCATAGCCGCCGTCGCCGTCGCCGCGCGCGGCGCCGACCGCACGGCCAAGTCCGTGCTCGACCGATGTTCCGAGCTGCGTCGCTCCACCGCCCGCGGCCACGCGGAGCTGCGCACGGTCGTCGACATGCTGCGACGCGGTGAGGGCCCCCCGCCCGGCCGTGCGTCGTCATCCCCGCAGTCGCCCGCGCGGGGGGACGAGTTCGACCTGCTGGCACAGGAGTTGTCACGCTCGCACGACGCCGCCGTGACGGCGGTCGTGGAGGCGTCCCGGCTCTCCAGCAGCGTGGGCAACGAGCAGAAGGTCGAGGTTTTCGTCAACCTGGCCCGCCGGCTTCAGTCCCTCGTGCACCGCGAGATCCAGCTGCTCGACGAACTGGAGAACGAGGTCGAGGATCCCGAGCTGCTCAAGGGCCTCTTCCACGTCGACCACCTCGCCACGCGTATCCGCAGGCACGCCGAGAATCTCGCCGTCCTCGGCGGCGCCATCTCCCGCCGGCAGTGGTCCAACCCGGTCACCATGACCGAGGTGCTCAGGTCGGCGATCGCCGAGGTGGAGCAGTACCCCAGGGTCAAGCTGGTGCCTCCGATCGACGGCACGCTGCGCGGCCACGCGGTCGCCGACGTGATCCACCTGCTGGCAGAACTGGTGGAGAACGCCACGCTGTTCTCCGCCCCGCACACCCAGGTGCTGTTGCGTGCCCAGCATGTGACGGCCGGACTGGCCGTCGAGGTGGAGGACCGCGGCCTCGGTATGCCGTTGCAGGAGCAGGACAAGATGAACGCCCTCCTCATGGATCCCGACCAGGTCAACGTGGCCCATCTCCTGCAGGACGGCAGGATCGGTCTGTTCGTCGTCTCCGCGCTGGCCCGCCGGCACGGCATCGCCGTACGGCTCCAGTCGAACATCTACGGCGGCGTCCAGGCGGTGCTCGTCCTGCCACAGGGTCTGCTGGGCGCCGAGCGGGACGAGTCGGGCAGGCCGGAGGCGGTCGCCAGGGCCGCCGCCCATTCCGCCCACCCTGCCGGCGGGCATGCGGGCGACAGCAGTGGACAGGCCGTCGGATACTCCGGCGGACACAGGGACGCGCCCCACATCGCGGCGATGCCACCACCCTCCTTGCCCCAGTCGGCACTGCCCGCTCACCCAGGACCGATGCCGGCGCAGCGCGAACCGGTCCCTGCCGCCGCCATGGCACATGAGCCCCTCCCCGTCAAAGGGGAGCAGGCCTCCCGTCCGAACCCGGCGACCGCCCGCCCGGGCGTCGGCCACACCGCACCACCGCACGGCGCCACACCTTCGCCCGGACCCGCGACGGCCGAACCGCCGTCCGGCCCTGTCGTGCGGGGCACCATGGGCCGTCCGCAACTGCCCAAGCGCCGTAGCCAGGAACATCTGGTCCCGCAGTTGCGGGACGCCCCGGCACCGCGCGAGGACGACGAGCCCGCCCTGCACGACCCGGGCCTGATGGCCGCCTTCCAGCGGGGTATCGGGCTTGCGGAGATCCAGCCGGAGCGGGAGACGCACCCCTCCGGACAACCACCCCACTCCGGCCTCCAGTCCCACCGCGGACAGTCGTCCTTGGCCGGACAGCAGTCCATCGCCGGACAGCAGTCCTATTCCGCTCAACAGCACCACTCCGGCCCCCAGTCCCCCCACCTCCAACCCCTCGATCCTCTGCGGCACGACCCCACCACCAAGGAGTAGATGCACCATGGCGAGCGATGTGCCGACCGGCCGCGTCTCGGACCTTGACTGGCTGTTGAGCGGTCTGGTCCAGCGTGTGCCGTACACACGAAACGCGGTACTCCTCTCCTCCGACGGCCTGGTGAAATCGGTGCACGGCCTGGACCACGACAGCGCCGACCACATGGCCGCCCTCGCCTCCGGCCTGTACTCATTGGGCCGCAGCGCCGGAGCGCGCTTCGGCGACGGTGGTGAGGTGCGGCAGGTCGTGGTCGAACTCGACTCCACGCTGCTGTTCGTCTCCACGGCCGGCTCCGGTACTTGTCTCGCCGTGCTCGCGGGACGGGAGGCCGACGCCGCCGTACTCGGATACGAGATGGCGATGCTGGTCAAGAGCGTGCGTCCGTACTTGGCCACGCCTGTCAGACAGTCCGCGGGAGCACGGGGCGCCGCAGGACAATGACCATGCCCTCGCCGCTGGACGGGCCGCTTCTCGACGATGCGGCGGGCAGGCTGATCCGTCCGTACACGGTGAGCGGCGGCCGCACCCGTCCGACGGCCGCCCTCGACCTGCTCTCCATGGTGATGGCCACCGGGGCCGCGCCGCAGGTGCAACTCGGGCCGGAGCACACCGTGGCGCTGAGGCTGTGCCACGGGCCCACGTCCGTCGCCGAGATCTCCGCCCACTTACGGCTACCGGCCGTTGTCACCAAGGTGCTCCTCTCCGACCTCGTGGACTGCGGCGCGCTCACCGCGCGGGCGCCGCGCAGCCACGACACATCCACGGACCGTTCATTGCTGGAGGCGGTGCTCGATGGCTTACGACGACGGCTCTGATTTCCACCGGGCCGGCGACGGCTCTCATGCCCGCGGCGCCGACGACGGCGACCTGTTCCCCACGGCGCTCAAGATTCTGATCGCCGGCGGGTTCGGGGTCGGCAAGACGACCTTTGTGGGAGCGGTCAGCGAGATCGACCCGCTCAGTACCGAGGAACTGCTCACCCAGGTCAGCGTGGCCACGGACAGCCTGGAAGGCATCGAGTCCAAGACGACCACCACGGTCGCCATGGACTTCGGCCGCATCACCCTGGACGACCGCCATGTGCTCTACCTTTTCGGCACACCCGGACAGGAGCGGTTCTGGTTCATGTGGGACGAGCTCTCGGAGGGCGCCCTGGGGGCGATCGTGCTCGCCGACACCCGCAGGCTCGAGGACTCGTTCTCTGCCGTCGACTTCTTCGAGCGGCGCGGCATCGGATTCGTCGTGGCCGTCAACGAGTTCGACGGCGCCTACCGCTACGAGCCGGACGAGGTGCGTGCGGCGATCGACCTCAAGCCGGAGGTGCCGGTCGTCCTCTGCGACGCGCGCGTCGCGAGCTCGGGCATCGGAACGCTGGTCACCCTCGTTCAGCACCTGCTCACCACCACCGTCGTGCCGGGCCCGGCACCGAGCTATGGAGCACCGACATGACGTATGACCCCATCGGCCATCTCCTGCTGACGCCCGTGGACCGTGAGGCACCCGCCCGCGTACAGCGGTTGCGTCAGCTGGGATTCGGCGACCGGCCGGACGCGGCCTTCGACGACTTCGCCCGCAAGCTCGCCGAAGTGACCGGCGCCCCGTTCTCCATGGTCAACTTCATCGACGAGAACCGGCAGTTCTTCGCGGGGCTGCACACTCCTTCGGGCAGCCACAGCGGTGCCGACCTGGGGGCCGCCACGGGCGGCACCCCGGTCAGCCGCTTCATGGCACGTGACCACGGCTACTGCCCCCATGTGGTCGTGCGCCGCAAGGCGCTCGTCCTGGAGGACGTCTGCGACTACCCGCGCTTCGCGGGCAACCCCGTCGTCGACGAGATCGGCATCCGCTCCTATCTGGGGGCGCCGCTGATCGACCGCACGGGGATGACGCTGGGCACGATCTGCGTCGTCGACACGGAGCCCCGACCGTGGGGGCGGGCGGGGCTCGAGACGATCAAGTCACTTGCCGCGGAACTGATCGAGCAGATCCACCGCCGGGAAGACCGCGGTATCTGAGGCGCCGCCCATGGAGCGCGGCCGCCCCGGCCGCCTCCGGAGCCCCGCCGGCCGGCAGACGCCGGGCGTAAGGTCGCACCGCGACGCCTGCGGGCCCGCCACCCGGCCGGCGCGAGCCGACGGTCAGCCCGCCGGAACCATCCGTACCTCCTCCGACAGCCGCTGCGACCACTCGCCTTTCGCCGTGCCCAGGGCCACCTCCGCCAGTCGCAGCAGCTGGACGTCCGACGTGCCGGCGGGCGCGAACATATGGTGCGCGTCGCGCAGATAGCGCTCGATGGGGCGGTTCGTGAACAGGCCTGCGGCGGCATGGATCTCCATGGCGTTGCGGGCCGAGTCGATCGCCGACTCCACGTTCACCAGCTTGGCGTTCATCAGCTCCGCGTCGCACGGCATGCCCGCGTCCAGCAGATGCACGGCGTGGTACGCGGCGAGCCGGGAGGTCATGAGCCGTGACTGCATCATGCCGAGCTTCAGTTTCACGGACGGCAGTTCGTGCAGCGGCTTGCCGTAGCGGTGGCGCTCCTCGCAGAATCGGGTGGTCTCCTCAAGGATCGCCTGGTGGATGCCGAGAGACACGGCTGTCAGGTTGGCCCGTCCGTACAGGACGCTCGAGGAGTACGCCACGGCGAGCCCGTCGCCTTCGTCGCCGAGCCGGTTGGCTGCCGGAACCCGGCAGTTGTCGAAGTACAGCTCTCCGAAGCTGAATCCGTGCAGCCCCATCGTCGGCTGTTCGTCGCCCGCGCGGAATCCGGGGCGGTCCGACTCGACGAGGAACGCCGTCAGCCCTTTCGATCCCGCACCGGTCCTGACCACTACGCCGTGCAGATCTCCGACGTGACTGTTCCCGACAAACACTTTTCGGCCATTGAGGAGGTAATCGCCGCCGTCCCTTACCGCGGTGGCGCTCATCCCCAGAACGTGTCCCCCCGACTCCGGCTCGGTGACGGCGATGGTCGGCAGGCACTCACCGGCGGCGATGGCGGGCAGCCATGTCTTCTTCTGCTCGTCGCTGCCGAAATGCACGATCTTGGCGACACCCAGCTGCGATGCCTGCACCATGGCGCCCATGGCGCCGCTGACCCGGGAGAGCTCCTCGATGATGAGGGTCTTGGCGAGGTGGCCCAGCGCCATGCCGCCGTACTCGCTGCTGATGGTGGCGCCGATCCAGCCCTGCCGCGCGATCAGGTCGGACAGCTCCCGGTGGACCGAGCGGGCGGCTTCCATGGCCGGGATCCGCGGTCGCACCTCTCTTTCGGCGAACTTCCTGACGACAGCTCGCAGTTGATGATGCAGCCGACTGGCGAAGTATCCGTCCATCACGAGCTCCCCTCCCGAAACGCCTGCTCGCGCGGGTGTTCGAGCAGGCGGTGCATCGGCAGTGCTACCGTCTCCGAACAGGCCGACGCCCTCAGCCTGTTGACCCTTTCATGGGGCCACAAGGCCGAGGTCAACTTTGACCGAAATCAAAGCCGTTGACGTTTGATTGATCACGTGAAGCTCGTGGTACTCGACCGGCTCTGTTCATCCGTACGGCATTCCCGGGAAACCTCCTCCTGCCACATGCCCACGGCAATGGTTTCGTGTGTACCTGGTCCGGCCGATGGTCAGAGCTCCGGCGCGCGCCGAGGTGGCGACCGGCGCGCGTGGCGCGTATCGGTCGCAGCCACGTCAGTGCGCGCCCCCGCCGGCCCGAGCCGGACGTGGCGGCGGGGGAGCGACGCTGGCACGCAGGACGACCTCACCGCCCACCCGCAGCACCCGCGACCGGGAGCCGCGCGGCTCTCGCAGCGCGAGTGCCATCACCTCCTGTCCCATGGCGGCGAGCGGCAGGGCGACCGTCGTGAGTGGCGGTGAGAGTTCCCGCACGAGGGGGATGTCGTCGAAGCCCGCCAGCGAGATGTCGTCCGGCACGCGTACGCCCTGCTCCCGGAAGGCGGCGAGCGCGCCGACCGCCATCACGTCGGTCACCGCGAACACGCAGGTGGGCAGTTCGCCGCGGGCGAGCAAGGCCCGCGCCGCCGCGTACCCGCCTTCGCGGGTGAAGGGCCCGCGTACGATCCGCTCCCGAGGCAGGGCGACGCCGGCCCGCGCCAGCTCGTCCCGGAAGCCGGCGAGCCGGTCGGAGACCGTGGTCAGCGAGGGCGGCCCGGTGAGCACCGCGAAGTCCCGGTGCCCCAGGTCGAGGAGAGCCCTGGCCAGGGCCGCGGCTCCGCCCCGGTTCTCCGGGAGTACGGCGTCGACCCGCAGGCTGCGGTGCCGGCTGACGACCGCCACGCGTCCCCCCGCCCGCACATAGGGCTCCAGTTCCGCGGCGAGCGCCCGTTCCCAGGTCCGGTCCTGGAAGCCGGAGCCGATCAGCAGGATGGCGCGGGCCCGCTGGGCGCGCAGCGTGGACACGTAGGCGATCTCGCGCGCCGGTTCGCGGAAGGTGCTCGCCAGCATCACCAGCAGATCCTTCTCCGCGGCTGCGCGCATCACGCCGGCGGCGATCGCCGCGAAGTAGGGGTCGCCCACGTCGTGGCAGATGAGGCCCACGGTGTTGTTCGACGCGCTGGCGAGGGCCTGGGCATGGGCGTTGGGGATGTAGCCCAGCAGGTCGGCGGCCGCGCGTACCCGGCTGCGCAGTTCCTCGCGTACCCGGGCGGTGCCGTTCAGGGCTCGTGACGCCGTGGCGAGGGACACGCCCGCTCTGCGGGCGACAGCGTCCAGCGTCACATGAGCCTGTGGTTCTTGTTCACTCACTTGACCCCCCGAAACTTCGGGACGGCCTATTGACCGTGCGGACCGGCAGTCATTAGCGTGGCCGCACCATACCAGAAAGCGCTTTCTGAAAGCGTTTTCTCGATGGTGGATCGAAGAACCCGGCCGATCCGGACGGCTCTTGCCGACCGTTCCGGAGACCCAGGAGTTGACCGTGAGTCAGAGCGTCATCAAGTCACCACCCGCACAGGTGGCAGGAGTCGACAGGCGGAACGGCCCGAGCGCGGGGGAGCGGGCCTCACGGTTGCTCGAGCAGAGCTGGCGGCCCGTCGCCCTGCTGCTCGCGTGCTTCGCCGCCTGGTGGGTGGTCGCCGCCGCCGAAATCGTCGAGCCCTACCTCGTCCCCTCGCCGGGCGCGACGCTCGACGTGCTCACCGGGAAGGCCGACTACATCTGGCAGCACACATGGGTGACCACCTACGAGACGCTGCTCGGCTTCCTGATCGCCGTTGTCGTCGGCGTGTTCGCCGCCGTGGTGATGGTCTACTCGGCCACTGTCGAGAAGACCCTCTACCCGATCCTGCTCTTCGCCCAGGTCGTGCCGAAGATCGCCATCGCCCCGCTGTTCGTCGTATGGCTGGGCTTCGGCATCGCACCGAAGATCTTCATCGCGGTGCTGATCGCCTTCTTCCCCGTCGTCATCTCCATGGTGACGGGACTCAAGGCGGTCGACCCGGAGATGCTCCAGCTGTCCTCGACCATGGGCGCGAGCCCCTGGCAGACCTTTGTGAAGATCCGCATGCCCGCTTCGCTGCCGCATCTGTTCTCCGGACTCAAGGTCGCGGTGACGCTCGCCGTGACGGGCGCGGTCGTCGGCGAGTTCGTCGGCGCCAACGAGGGTCTCGGCTATGTGATCCTCCAGGCCAACGGCAACCTCGACACCCCGATGCTCTTCGCCGGCCTGCTGGTGATGTCCCTGATCGGCGTCGTCCTCTTCGTCCTCGTCGAGGTCGCGGAGAAGCTGCTGCTCCCGTGGCACGCCAGCCGCCGCGAGACCGGCGTCACCACCACGTACTGACCTGACTACCGGCCACATGTCCCACGTTGACAAGAAGGACCAGCCATGACTGCGCGCAGACTGCTTATGACCGGCCTCGTACCGCTGCTTCTGGTCGCCACGGCCTGCGGGGAGGACGGCTCGGACACATCGACCAGCTCCTCCGGCAAGGAGCTGGACAAGGTGACGCTGACGCTCAACTGGTACCCGTACGGCGAACACGCGCCGTTCTACTACGGCAAGCAGCAGAAGATCTTCGAGAAGCACGGCATCGACATAGAGATCCGCGCCGGCCAGGGCTCCCAGAAGACGGTGCAGGCGACCGGCGCCGGACAGACCGACTTCGGCTGGGCCGACACACCCGCCGTCCTGTCCGGCGTCGACGCCGGCGTCAAGGTCAAGAGCCTCGGCGTCTTTCTGCAGACCACCCCGTCATCGGTGCAGTTCTTCGAGTCGCAGGGCATCAAGAGCCCCGCCGACCTCAAGGGCAAGACCATCGCGGGCACCGCGGGCGACGCGCTCTCCAAGACGTTCCCCATCTTCCTGAAGAAGAACGGCCTTGCCGAGTCCGACGTGAAGGTGCAAAACACGGACCCGGCCGGCAAGATCGCCGCCGTGATGTCCGGCCAGACCGACGGACTGCTCGGTTACGCCAGCGACCAGGGGCCCACCATGCAGAACAAGGCCAAGAAGCCGGTCTCGTACCTGCGCTTCTCAGAGAACGGGCTGAACTTCTACTCCAACGGTCTGATCGCCGGCCAGAAGGTCCTCACCGGCAAGAAGGATCTCGCCCAGCGTATGGCGAAGGCGGTCAGCGAGTCGTTCGCCGCAGCGGAGAAGGCGCCGGACCCGGCCGTCGCCTCGATGGAAGGCGCGAGCGAGCAGCTCCCGCCGAAGGAGGTTCTGTCCGAGCAGTTCGCCACGACGCTCACCCTTCTGCACACCGACTCGACGCAGGGCAAGGCACCGGGCGTCAACGCCGAGGCCGACTGGCAGCAGACCATCGACGTCTTCACCGAGGCCGGACTGGTGAGGAGCCCCAAGGCCGTGGCCGAGTACTGGGACAGCGCCACCGCGATGAAGGGATGACGATGCCCAGAAACACCACCGTGCGGGAGCCGGAAGTGACGAAGGACGGACGAAGCAGCGGGCCCGGCAGCACAGCGGCGGTCGGCATCAAGGACGTCGCCGTCCGCTTCCGCACCAAGAACCGTGACGTGACCGCGCTGACCGACATCGATCTCGAGGTGCCCATGGGGCAGTTCGTCGCGATCGTCGGACCGTCCGGATGCGGCAAGTCGACGCTGCTCAAACTGGTCGCGGGGCTTCTGCAGCCGTCCGCGGGCGATGTGCTGCTGAACGGCGAGCGGGTGCGCGGGCCGCGCCACGACATCGGCTACGTGTTCCAGCGCGCGGCCCTGCTGGAGTGGCGTTCGGCGCGCCGCAACATCCTGCTGCAGGCGGAGATGCGAAAGATGCCGGCGGAGCTGGGGCGCCGGCGCGCCGACGAACTCATCGCGATGACCGGCCTGAGCGGCTTCGAGGACGCGCTGCCGCACGAGCTGTCCGGCGGTATGCAGCAGCGGGTCGCCCTGTGCCGCGCCCTGCTGCACGAGCCGCCCGTCCTGCTCATGGACGAGCCGTTCGGCGCGCTCGACGCGCTCACCCGCGAGCAGATGAACACCGAACTCAACCGCATCTGGCGTGAGACCGGCACCACGGTGCTCCTGGTCACGCACTCCATCTCCGAGGCCTGCTACCTCGCCGACCGGGTGGTGGTGATGAGCCCCAGGCCCGGCACCATCACCGAGATCATCGACGTGGGGCTGCCGCCGGAGCGCGATTACACGGAGACGATGGGGCGGCCCGAGTTCCGGGAGGCCACCACCCATATCCGCGGCCTGCTCGGTGCGGTCTCCGCGCAGGACTGAGCCGGGCGCGGTCTGCGCGCAGCACGTGAGCCGGGCCCCGGTCCTCCAAGGACCGGGGCCCGGCTCTTCGTGTGCGTCCGGGTCAGGCCCTTCGCGTACGACCTGGCCGGGCAGGCCTTCGCGCAGGTCCGGGCCGGGCCCGGTGTCCGCGCTGGTCCGGCCGGGCCCGGTGTCCGCGCTGGTCCGGCCGGGCCCGGTGTCCGCGCTGGTCCGGCCGGGCCCGGTGTCCGCGCTGGTCCGGGGCCGGCCCGGTGTCCGCGCAGGACTGAGCAGACGCGCTGCGGCAACTCGGGCAACACCTCGGAACCGCACCTCCACTTC
>NZ_JBEXRZ010000221.1:0-11992 GCF_040613325.1 Streptomyces sp. NPDC006283
CATAATAGACCGAGTCGGGGAGCGGGGACCCGCGGGCCCCCGCCGGCCCCGCCGTCGTCACATCCGGGCGCGAACCACCCCAAAGGTGGAACAACGACAGTCATTGCTCGAAGTCACCCTCCGTGATACACAGAGTAACCATGCACACACTCGCACGGACACGGGACGCGCCGCCGCAGGTCAGGGCGGCCGGTTCGGTCATACGTGCGGAGATCGGGTAAAGAGACCCTCCAAGTCGGCATACGCGGGCGGTTTCATCAGCGAAGATAGAACCAGGCCCGTGCCGAGGGGGCGTGGGCGGCGAACAACCCAACAGGGGCGGTGAGTTACATGATCCTGGCAGCCGAAAAAGGCGACATCACCACCATCATCGGCGGAATCGCCCCGAACTGGGGGCCGTTCGGGAGCCTGGGCAACGAAGCTCGAGTGATGATCGAGGTCGTGATGGCCATTGCCATCCTCCTGTGCCTCGGCATCGCGATCTGGGGCGCGGCCAAACAACGCATCGGCGCGACGGCACTTCGCGACACGTTCAGCGCCGAACAGGGCAAGGGCCTGATCGTCGCCGGTCTGACCGGCGTCTTCATCATCGGCTCACTGGGGACCTTGTTCACCATCGTCTACGGGATGGCTGTCTAAGCGCCCGTCAGTCCTCTCCGGGCATGCCCGGGCCCACCGTTCGAGGTTGCGTCTCCCTGATGTCGAGTCACCACACCGCGCCGAACCGGCAAGCAGTACGTCCACCACTGGTTGAGGGGGCCTGGGCGACATGAGCCTCGGCGACGATCACGGCTACGGCGGCGCGCCGGGCGGCCGTACGAGCGAGGACTTCGGCGGCTCGGGCCAGACCCGCACCCGCCTCCCGGGCACCACCGACACCGACGTCTACGGCGGCGCACGGCGCGCCGGACGCGGCAGCTCGCGCTCGCTCATCACGGTGGTGGGTGTGGTGGTCCTGCTGATCGCGGCGATCGCCTTCGCCAACCAGGGCGGGGGCAGCGGGGACGACGGCGCGTCCGGCGAAGCCGGCGGCAAGGGCCCGTCGGCCCAGCCGACGGCCCCGACGGGCGTCCGTCCGGTGAAGGGCGACGCGGGCGGGATCCCGACGGGGTACGCGCGGGACGAGCAGGGGGCGCAGAGCGCGGCGGCGAATTACGCGGTGGCGCTGGGGTCGGACGGCATGTTCGACAAGGTCCGTCGACGGACCATTGTCGAGACCGTCGCCGATGCCGACGCCCTGGAGAGGCTCAAGTCGGGGTTCGACGCCGACTACTCCGACGCCTTCCTCGCTCAGATCGGCCTCAATGCGGACGGCAGCGCCCCGGCCGGTAGCACTTTCGTCAACCGCACCGTGCCCGCTGGCACCAAGGTGCAGAGCTACTCGGCCGAAGCAGCCGACGTGGACGTCTGGTGCATGGGGCTGTTCGGGTTGACCGGCGAGAAGTCCACCAAGCCGGTGACGAGCGGCTGGTTCACGGTAAGCGTCAAGCTGAAGTGGAACGGGTCCGACTGGAAGGTCGTCGAGACCAGCCAGAAGACGGGGCCCACGCCGGTGACGGGCGACAATCCCGTTTCCGGTTCCGAGGAAATCGCTGGAGCAGTAAACGAGTTCGGAGGGTTCACGTATGCCCGTTAACCCTTGCTCACGCCCCCGCATGTTTCTGTCTGCCGTGGTGGCCGTCCAGTCCGCTGCGTTCCTGTTCGCGACCCGGGCGGCTGCCGAGCCGACGCCGAGCCCTGCGCCCAGTGAGACCAATAACCCCTGCGGACTCATCGCAGGCCCCGCCCGCGACTACTGCGAAGACGGGGAAGGCCCCGCCAACCCCGGGCGGTCCCCCCTCGACGACCCCACCGCCGCCCTCGACCCCCTGTCCTCCCTCGCCCGTGGCTGCGCCGACGCCGCCGTGTGGACCATCGGGAAGTTGTCCCAGGCCGTGGAGTCGACCGCGACCGTCGACTTCACGAACCTGACCTTCCTCGCCCACTACGCCATCGTCTTCGCCGCCGCCTCGATCCTCACGATCATCCTGTGGCTGCTGGCCGTCGCCAAGCGGGCGATCCGGGGTGTGCCGTTCATGACCGCGGTCTCGGAGGCGATCGGGTTCCTCTGGCTGACCGTTCTCGCTTCCGCGTTCACGCCGCTCATCCTCTTCACGATCGTTTCCGTGACCGACAGCGTCACGGAGGTCATCGCGGGCGGATCGTCCGATCAGACGGACATGTTCTTCGGGAACTTCGCCGACGCGCTCAAGAAGGGCGACGACATCGGCGGCGGGCCGATCATGCTGATCGTCGTCTCGCTCGTCACGATCCTCGCCGCCGGTGTCCTTTATCTCGAGCTGTTCATCCGTGCCGTGCTGCTGTACGTCGGCGCGCTCCTCGGCGTCGTCGTCTACGCGGGGCTCGTCGACAAGAACATGTGGGGGCATGTCCGCCGCTGGGCCGGGATCATGATCGCGATCATCCTGGTCAAGCCGGTGATCGTCATCGTGCTCGGTCTCGCGGGCGCGCTCTCCGCCGACGACGGGCCGAACTCGTTCTCCGCCGTCGTCTCCGGTCTCGCGATCATCCTCCTCGCCATCTTCGCCTCCGCGATGATCTACCGTTTCGTCCCCGGTTTCGGTGACGAGATCGCCGCGTCCCGCAACAACCGCATCCAGAACGGCGCCGAGGGCAAAGCGGCCGCCGTCATCAGCTCTCCCGCGGCGCTCGTGTCGCAGGGCATCAAGACGCACAGCACCCGTGGCAACCAGAACACCGGCGGGGACGGCGGCGGCGGTTCTCGCCCGGCCAACGCCGTCAGCGGCGGCGTGGCCGCCCACAGCAGCCGTACCCCGCACCCTGGCGCCACCGCGCCCGCGCCGCGTAACAGCGCCCCGACCAGTGGCACCCCGCACAGCAATCGCAACAGCACAGGAGGTGGCCGGCGTTGACGACCCAGTCCCAACCGATCACGCCCCGCCGCACGTACCTCATCGGCCGGGCACGGCCGAATGCGGTCATCGGCAAGAACCGCGAGACCGGCGAGATCGCGCTGATCATCGCCGGCGCGTTCCTCGGCATGATGAGCGGGCTGCTGGTCCCCGTCCTGTCCCTGCGGATCGTCCTGCTGATGGGCTTCCCGATGCTGGCACTCGCCGCCGTGTACGTGCCCTACAAGCAGCGCACCTTCTACAAGTGGTTTGAGATCAACCGCAGCTACAAGCGTTCGCTCCGCGGGGGCCGCACGCTCTACCGCTCCGGTGCCGTCGAGGCGGGCACCCGTCTCGACGGCCGGGAGGTCGAGGTCGGGCCGCCGCCGGGCATCGGCCGTATCAATTGGCTGGCCGCGCCGTTCGGCCCGGACGAGATCGCCGTACTGCTGCACGCCGACCGCCGTACGGTCACCGCCGCGATCGAGATCGAGGGTCCGGGTGTCGGGCTGCGGGACAGCGAGGACCAGGAGGCCCTCGTCGACCGCTTCGGCACCCTGCTGAAGCATGTCGCCAACGGGGACGGTTTCGTGACACGCCTTCAGATCCTGGCTCGTACGCTTCCCGCCGATCCCGACGCGCACGCCAAAGACGTCGCCCAGCGCGGCAACGCCGCGTCTCCCGCCTGGCTCCAGCAGTCCTACGAGCAGCTGCAGTCGATGGTGTCGACGTCCAGCGAGCAGCACCGC
Source organism: Streptomyces sp. NPDC006283 (assembly GCF_040613325.1). NCBI lineage: Bacteria > Bacillati > Actinomycetota > Actinomycetes > Kitasatosporales > Streptomycetaceae > Streptomyces > Streptomyces sp. NPDC006283. The sequence goes on from NZ_JBEXRZ010000221.1 coordinate 3,662, forward strand.
GCATACCTCGTCGCCTGTATGCACTACTCCCGCGACCTGGCCGCCGAGGCGCACACCATGGCCCGTGCCGCCCGGCACGCGTCCGGCGCCAAGCGGCTCGACAAGGACGCCGGTCTCGCCGTCGTCATGGCTCGCGAACTCACCGACATCTGCGCCCGGCTCGCGGAGGCCGACATCCGGGTGCGGCAGCCGCTGGGCCAGTCCCGGCTCGCCTCCCTCGTCCACTCCATGTACGACCCCGACCATCCCATCGACCACATCCAGGCGATGACAAAACGGAACGCCTGGCCGGCCGAGCTCGACGCCGTCGAACCCACCTACCTCCAGGCCAAGACCCGCGAGTCGTCGACCCGCGCGCCCTGGTGCCACTCCACCGCCTGGGTGAAGGAGTGGCCGATGACGCCCGTCGGCGTCAACTTCCTTGCCCCGTTGCTCGTCCACACCCCAGATGTGATCCGCACGGTCGCCGTCACCATGGACCTGGAGCCCACCGAGGTCGCCATCGAGCGGATGCTCACGGAGAAGACCAACGACGAGGCGGACGCGAGCCGCGCGGCCAAGATGAACCGGACCGTCGACCCGCGCGACATCGCCGCGCACGGTCGGCTCGACCAGCGGGGTGAAGATCTTGCGAGCGGTGCGGCGGGGGTCAACCTCGTCGGGTACATCACTGTGTCGTCGCGTTCGCCCGAGGCCCTGGCCAGGGACAAGCGCACGATCAGGGCCTCCGCCGGCAAGTCGTACCTGAAGCTGGAGTGGTGCGACCGCGAGCACCACCGGGCCTTTGTGAACACTCTGCCGTTCGCGACCGGCATCCGCCGATAGGGGCCCGTGTGATGCGAGATCCGCTGTCCGTCCTCACGGATGCCTTCACCTCCTTCCTCTTCGGGAAGGTGGAGACCACCCGTCTGCCCGTCCGTACCTCGACGGGCCAGGCACAGGCCGTCTACCTCCCCACCGCCGCGCCCGGCCTCGGCGACTCGGGCGTGATCATCGGCCGTGAGGTCTACAGCGGCAAGGGCTACATCTACGACCCCTTCCAGCTGTACGGGCAGCAGCTGCCCGCCCCGCACTGGCTGGTGCTCGGCGAGTCCGGCAACGGCAAGTCGGCTCTCGAGAAGACGTACGTGCTGCGGCAGTTGCGGTTCCGCGACCGCCAGGTGGTGGTGCTGGACGCGCAGGGCGAGGACGGCGTCGGCGAGTGGAACCTCATCGCGCAGGAGCTGGGAATAACTCCCATCCGGCTCGACCCGATGACCGCCCTCGACGGCGGAATCCGTCTCAACCCGCTCGATCCGTCGATCACCACGACCGGTCAGCTGGCGCTGCTGCGCACCATCATCGAGGTCGCCATGGGCCACGGCCTCGACGAGCGGGCCGGCTTCGCGCTCAAGGTGGCGCACGCGTTCGTCAACGAGAGCATCACCGACCGGCAGCCGGTCCTCACCGACATCGTGGAGCAACTGCGGCACCCCGAGGCCGAGTCCGCGGAGGCGATGAACGTCGACATAGACGACGTACGCGCCTGGGGCCTGGACGTGGCGCTGGTCCTCGACCGTCTCGTCGACGGCGACCTGCGCGGCATGTTCGACGGGCCGACCACCGTCGGCATCGACCTGGACGCGCCGCTGATCGTCTTCGACCTGTCACACATCGACCGCAACTCCATCGCGATGCCGATCCTCATGGCGATCGTGGGCGTGTGGCTGGAGCACACCTGGATCCGCCCCGACCGGAAGAAGCGCATCTTCCTGGTGGAGGAGGCCTGGCACATCATCAACAGCCCGTTCGTCGCACAGCTCTTCCAGCGACTCCTGAAGTTCGGTCGCCGGCTGGGTCTGTCGTTCGTGGCCGTGGTCCACCATCTGTCCGACGTCGTGGACGGTGCCGCCGCGCGGGAGGCGGCGGCCATCCTCAAGATGGCGTCCACCCGGACGATCTACGCGCAGAAGGCCGACGAGGCCCGGGCCACCGGTCGGGTGCTGGGGCTGCCTCGCTGGGCGGTCGAGATCATCCCGACGCTCACGCCCGGTATCGCCGTGTGGGACGTCAACGGCAACGTCCAGGTGGTCAAACACCTGGTGACCGAGGCGGAGCGGCCACTCGTCTTCACCGACCGCGCCATGACGGAGTCCTCGGGCCCCGCTGTGCCCGAGCATGTCCAGGCCGCCGAATGGGAGGCGGAGCAGCGCGCGCAGCTGATCGAACAGCAGCATTTGGACGAGTCGTCAGAGTCGACGGTGGCGTGAGATGTACGAAGGCGGCCGTCACGAACGGGGCCGGGAGCAGCGCGGCGGGCGCGAAGGGGGCGTCCCCGACGGCCTGTTGGTCGGGCTGCTCGGCTTTCTTCTCGGCCTGACGGTGCTGGTCTGGTCGGCGACGGGCCTCGCGGGCCTGCTCGCGCACGGCGCGTGGCCGACCGGCGTCACTTTCACCCACACGCCCACGGCGATGCGGTCACTGGTCTCCGCCCCGCACGACCTGGCCGGCGCCTGGCCCGCCACCCCGCGGGCGGAACTCTCCGGTTACGGGCTGTTCTGGGGGCTGCTGATCGGCCAGTTGATGGTGCTGATCGTGCTGACGGTGTTCACGCTCGGCACGGTGGCCCGCTGGCGCGCGGTCCGCGCAGCGGCACGGGAAGGCAGGGACGTACGCGAGGGGAGGCGCGAGCCGGAGCCGGAACCGTATCGGCCGCGCGTGCCTGACGTACCGGGCATCCAACAGGAGCGTGCCGTCGCGCAGCAGCAGGCGCCTGCCCCCGGCCCGGTCCTGGGCACGGCACTCGAGGCGCCCGACCCGGGCGCCGCGCCCCCGGCCGGCGGACTGCCGCCCGCAGCGCCGCCACCCATAGCGCCGCTCGCCACCGTCCCCGCTCCCCGCGCCCGTACGCCCCGCGTGCTGTACGGCGACCCCGCCACACGGCGCCCCACCGCCCTCCAGGCTCTCCTGGACGCAGAGGGTCCCGCGCTCGTCGTCACCTCCGACCCCACGGTGTGGGCCGAGACCAAGGACGCGCGCGCCAAGCTCGGCCCCGTGCTCGTCTACGACCCCGGGCACCTGTGCGACACACCGGCCCGCCTGCACTGGTCGCCGACCACCCACTGCGAGGACGACCGGTCAGCCGCCGCCCGCGCGGCCGCTCTCCTCGCTCCCGTACGCCCCAGGGCACTCGTCGACGCCGCCATGGCGGACACTGCGGAAACGCTCCTGCGCTGCTGGCTGCACGCCGCGGCCGTGGACGGACGCCCGTTCCGTCAGGTCCACCGCTGGGCCCAGGGCAGCGGCGCCCAGGAGCCCGTCCGCATCCTCCGTACGCACCCCAAGGCCACCGCCGGACTCGCCGGTCTGCTCGAGTCGGCGCTCACCGCGCATCCGCAACGGCGGGAGATCGCCCAGCAGTTGGTGGTCCGCGCGTTCTCTGCGCTCTCCTCGGTCCACATCCGCGAGGCGTGCGCACCGAACCGAACCGATTCGCTCGCCTTGGAATCATTCGTGAAAGAAGCGGGCACCCTTTATGTGGTGGGTGAACCGATCGAGGACCCTCGCACCCACCCCGGAGCGATGCCCCTGTTGACGGCACTCGCCTCAGACGTGGTCGAGCACGGCCGCCGCATGGCCGCACGGTCATCCGACGGTCGGCTCGACCCACCAATGACCCTTGTGCTCGACGACGTCGCGGCCGTCGCTCCGCTCCCCCTGCTTCCCGAACTGCTGGCGACCGGCCCTGGCCGGGGCATGCCCGCCGTCGTCCTGCTCCGCTCCGTCGAGCAAGCCCGCGCCCGCTGGTCCGAGCCGCTGCCGCTGTCCTGAGAGCGCCGGTCCGCCGGGCCGTCCCCCTGGCAGACCGGCCGGGGTGCCGGCCTGCTGCTACCGCCGGATCTCGTACTCGAGTGCCATCTCGTCGTCCGGCACGGGAGCCGTGTCACCGCTCGGGACGAAACCGACCTTGCGGTAGAGCGCCGCCGCCCTCGTGTTGTCCGAGTGGAAGAGCAGCCTCACCCGCTCGACCGGCGGCGACTGACGGTCCCACGACCATTCCAGCGCGGCCCGGAACAACGCCTCCGCCAGCCCGCTGCCGCGCGCCTCCCCCCGTACGAACACCCCCACCACGTGCGTCTGCTCGACCGGTGCAGGCTTCCCGATACGCGACTCGCCTTCGTGCTCGACGAGCACCGACACCGTGCCGTCCCACCGACCGTCCGGAGCCTGTGCGACGAACTGGACGACGTCCACCCCGGCCGCGGCGGCCTGGGTGCGCTCCTGCCAGAAGGAGTCGGGCTGCGCGACGGCCTGCTCGTGCGACTCGTAGAACGCGATCGGGGCAAGGGGGTCCTGAAGGGCCGCGAGTCGAAGGTCCCGGGCCTGGGCCCACTCCTCGGCACGCACGCGCCGGATGACGTATTCCATCCCCTGATACTGGCCCTGACCTGCACCCCTGAGCAATGCCGTTTCCCTGTACTACCCCGGTACTACGCCCGGCGCAGCTCTGCCGACTCCGGTCGGACGCCCGGCCGGCCCCTGCTCCGTAGCGTCGGGGACATGACCAGTCCCCACGGCATCGAAGCCGTCGAACTCACCAAACGCTACGGTGCGAAGACCGTCGTCACGGACCTCACCTTCACCGTCAGGCCGGGCTCCGTCACCGGCTTCCTCGGACCGAACGGCGCCGGCAAGTCCACGACCATGCGTATGCTCCTCGGTCTCGACGCCCCGACCCACGGCCACTCCACGATCGGTGGACGCCCCTACACCGCACACTCGGCGCCGCTCACGGAGGTCGGCGCCCTGCTCGAGGCCCGATCGATCCATCCCGGCCGCACCGCACGCAACCATCTGCTCGCCCTCGCCCACACCCATGGCATCCCAGCCGCCCGTGCCGACGAGGTCATCGGACTGACCGGACTGACCGACGTGGCGGGACAGCGGGTCAAGGGCTTCAGCCTCGGCATGGGGCAGCGACTCGGCATCGCGGCCGCTCTCCTCGGTGACCCGGCGACACTCATCCTCGACGAACCCGTCAACGGCCTCGACCCGGAAGGCGTCCTCTGGATCCGAAACCTGCTGAAATCCCTGGCCGCGGAGGGTCGCACGGTCCTCGTCTCCTCCCACCTCATGAGCGAGATGGCGCTCACCGCCGACCATCTCGTCATCATCGGCCGCGGCCGGCTGCTCGCCGACACGACCGTCGAAGCGTTCGTACGGGACTCCGGCGCGTCGGCCGTGAAGGTGGTCTCCCCCGAGGCCGCCTCACTCGCCGCGCTCCTCGCCGGCCCGGTCACCGACGTCGAAGCGGCCGGTCCAGGCGAGCTGCTCGTCCGCGGTACGGACAGCGGGACAGTCGGCCGCACCGCCGCCGCGCACGGCATCGCCCTCTACGAACTCACCCCCGTCACCGCATCGCTGGAGCAGGCCTTCATGGACCTCACACACGACGCGGTCGAATACCAGGCCGGCCCTGTCGCAGGAGCCGACTCGCTCGAAGGAGCCGCAGCATGAGTACCTACCAGCTGACACCCGCCCGCGTCCTGCGCTCGGAATGGCACAAGATGCGGACGCTGCGCTCGACCTGGGTCACGCTACTGACGGCGAGCTCCCTGACGCTCGGCATCGGTCTGCTCATGGGCGGCACCTACGAATCCGGCGGCGGAGACGGTGACATGGACACCGTCGTACTCACCCTCATCGGGCTGCAGTTCGCGCAGATCGCCTTCGCCGTCCTCGGCATCCTCGTCACCGCGGGCGAGTACTCGACCGGCATGATCCGCGCCTCCATGACCACCGTGCCGCGCCGGCTGCCGGTTCTGTGGTCCAAGGCCGCGGTCTTCGCGGCGGTCACCTTCACCGTCACCCTGGTCACAGCCTTCGTCACCTTCCCCGCCGCGCAGCTCCTCTTCGCGGGCACCGACCAGGAGGCATCGCTCGGCGACCCGGGTGTGGTCCGTGCCCTGGTGGGCAGTTCCGCAGGCCTCACGTTGCTGGGGCTCGTCGCCCTCGGGCTCGGCGCGCTGCTGAGGTCGGTTCCGGGAGCCATCGGCGCGTTCATCGGCGGCGTCATGGTCCTCCCCGAGGTGATCACGATGATCCCCTCCGACCTCGTGGCGGACGCCGTGGACTACTTCCCGGTCAAAGCTCTGGAAGCCCTCACTTCGGCGGGGACCGTGCCAGGCGCCGCGTCTCCGGGCGCGGCACTGCTCGCGCTGGTTCTCTGGGCGGCGGGAACACTGGCCGTCGCCGGTGCAATGCTCAGGCGCCGGGACGTCTGAGCCGGGGGACGTACGAGGATGTGGGAGTGCGCATGGCCCAGCAGAACCACCGACCGAAGCCCGGCCCTCCGCCGGAGGGCTGGTCGACGGGCGCCCAGCCGCTCACACACCGACTGCAACGCCTGACCGCGCGACTGCGCGCCTTCGACAACCGCCGCCCGCTGGTCTGGGACCTTCACGTCACCGGTGCGTTCGTGCTCGCCGCGATGGTGGACGCGACAGGCGGCTGGAGAAACGTCGCCTTCAACCCCGACGTACCGCTGTGGCTCGTCGTCGCGATGAGTTTCGGCTTCTCCGTACCCCTGCTGTGGCGTCGCGGCCATCCGCTCGCCGTGCTGCTGATGATGCTGCCGTTCGCCCTGGCGAACGGCGCGAGCGGCGCCCATCTGCAGGCGTCGTTCCTCCAGATGATCGCCGTCTTCAACATCGCGCTGCGCCTGCCGCTGCGCACCCTGGTCGTCTGCTTCGGCACGGTGCTCGTCCCGCTCGCGGTGGGGGCGACGTGCTACCCGGTGGGAAGTTGGGACCAGCAGTTCGTGCCGATGCTCTACAGCTTCGCCCTCGTTGCGCTGCTGGGCCTCGCGGTGCGCTCCCGACAGGAGTACATGGCCTCCCTGGTCGAGCGTGCCCGGCAGCTCGAGGTCGAACGCGACCAGCAGGCCCGGCTCGCGGCAGCCGCGGAACGCACACGTATCGCCCGGGAGATGCACGACATCATCGGCCACAACCTCTCCGTCATCACCGGCCTCGCCGACGGCGGTTCCTACGCGGCAGCCAACTCCCCCGAACGCGCGGCCCAGGCACTCGAGGCCATAGGCACCACCAGCCGCCAGGCCCTGACAGAACTGCGCCGGCTCCTCGACGTACTGCGCGACGAGACCCCGGCTGCCGCGTCGCTCGCACCACAGCCCGCCCTGACCGACGACCTGGACCAACTCGTCGAGGGCGTGCGCGCGGCGGGCCTTCCCGTGCGGCTCACCGTCGACGGCAGTCCCGACTCACTCGCCGCAGGCCGCCAGCTCGCCGTCTACCGGGTGGTCCAGGAAGCCCTCACCAACACCTTGAAGCACGGCGGACCACGGGCGACGGCGACGGTGGAGGTGGCCTACGGGACCGGTGGCGTGACAGTGACGGTCACGGACACCGGTGCCGGTGCTTCTGCACCATCGGCCGCTGCCGGTCGAGGACTGACCGGGATGCGGGAGCGAACCAGCATGTACGACGGCACACTTGAGGCCGGCCCGCTGCGTCGGCCTCCCGGAGGCTGGCGCGTTCACCTCCACCTCCCGAAGGAACCCGACCAGTGACGACCGTGCTCATCGCCGACGACCAGCCCATGCAGCGCTTCGGGTTCCGGATGCTTCTGGAGAGCCAGGACGACATGACGGTGGTGGGCGAGGCGGGCAACGGGACCGAGGCCGTGCGTTCAGTGGCCGAACTCCACCCGGACGTCGTCCTGATGGACATCCGCATGCCCGGCCTCGACGGCATCGAGGCAACCCGCCGGATCGTCGCCTCCGGCTCCCGCACCCGCGTCCTGATCGTGACGACCTTCGACCTCGACGAGTACGCGTACAAGGGCCTGCGTGCCGGTGCCAGCGGATTCCTCATCAAGGACGCGCTGCCCGAGGAACTCCTCTCGGGCATCCGCGCGGTGGCCGCCGGCGACGCCGTCGTCGCCCCGAGCCTCACCCGCCGTCTCCTCGACACATACGTCCAACATCTCCCGGAGACCGGTCCGGGAGCATCGTCGCCTTCCGTCGTCGACGCACGGCTGGCAAGGCTGACGGAACGGGAGCGGGAAATCCTGACGGTGATCGGCCAGGGCTGGACGAACACGGAGATCGCGAGCCGGCTGCATCTGGCGGAGTCGACGGTGAAGACCCATGTGAGCCGCATTCTGGCGAAGACGGGAGCCAGGGACCGGGTCCAGGCGGTCATCCTGGCGTACGACACCCGGCTGGTGAAAGCGTCCTGAAACGCAGAAAAGCCCCGCACCACGAGGGTGCGGGGCTTTCCCACAATGATTGTTCGGCGGCGTCCTACTCTCCCACAGGGTCCCCCCTGC